>DASYCR010000884.1:0-2938 GCA_036500095.1 Polyangiaceae bacterium | reverse complement strand
CGATCCGCGCTCGGGCGATCGCTCAGGCGCGCGACGAGCTCGGCAGTGGGTCGAATTCCCGGCGGCGCTGCGTCGAACGAAAGAGCCCAAGCAACCATCGCCCAAGCGGCCCGCGAGCTGGCCGGGCCTTCTGTTGCACTGCGGGTTGCGTCCGCGAGAGGTCCTGGATCCCCAGCGCGCGCGGCGACCTCACCGAGCACTAGCCAGCGCCCGAGGTGGCGCTCCGCCGCCCGCAGCACCGCCAAGGCCGGGCCGATCGCCGGCGTGAGTGGCTTTGACCAGGTCAAGGGCATGAACAGCTCCAAGCACAGCGCGATGCGGTGGCTTTCCTTGATCTTCGGCGCGATCGACGTGACATGCGCGCCCGACGACTCACCGCGCGCGATGCGCGCAATCTCCGCGGCAAATGCCAGGTGCGCGTGACGACTGCGCGCCACCTTGGCCACCGCGTCCGCGAGCGCGGGGTCCGTCGTTTTGCACAACGCAGAAAGCGTCGCGAATGTCCCTGCTTCCTCGGCCTCGAGCGCGGTCTTGAACGCTGCTGTGCCGCGGCGATCGCCAAGCTCGGCCACGATGCGCACCGTCGCCGCATACAGGGGTCGGTCGAAGGACGCGCGGCGCACCATCAACTCGAAGCTCTCGACCAGCGCATCGCACAGGCGCGTCGAGAATGGAGCCAGCGCGCGCAACACGCCCGCGAGCCGGGCCTCCTGCGCTGGCCGACGGCGAAGCGCGGCGCGCAGATCCGCGTCGAGCCGCGCCAGTACTAGCTCGTCGATCACGTTCGCGCGCTCCGCCCGATTCACCATCAACCGAGCCCCTGAAGATAACATCCTTTCTCCCGGCTCGCTTTGTCTGTCTCGAATTCCTACCTCGCCGCCAGCGCGACATGGCGCCACGCATTACGTGACGCACTGGGAGGCTCGCACTCCCTTTGCTCTTTTCGAGCGACGCAGGAAAGGTGATAGTGTGCTGACGACCTCTGGTTACGAAGTTGGAAATTGCCACCCGGGAGGTTCACGCTGTCATGCGAAAAGCTAATCTCTTTTGCGTCACATTGAGTTTCGGAGCGCCCCTAGCCTGCCTGTCATTGCTGACAATCGGCTGCAAAAAGGCTGACGACCCCCCGGCCGCTCCCGCCGCCTATCCCACGCAGCCGGCGGCCGCACCCGTTCAGCAGGCCCCCGGTTATGGTGATGGAACCCCCCAGCAAGCGGCTCCAGTAGCGGCAACGACTGCCGCAGCGGCTTCCGTTGGCGCGCTTTCACAACCGGGGCCGTTCGCGACGCCATGCCAGAACGACGCGCCTTGTCTGACTCACCACTGTAACGTTGCCGCCGGCAAATGCGCATTTCCCTGTCAAACGGACAACGACTGCGTGCCGGGCAATCGCTGCGTCGCCCCCGCCTGTCTGCCAAAGCTCCAGTAGGTCCTCCGCTTACATGACGCCCCCCCTCTCTGAGTTGGACTACGATTCGCTCGCTCATCCCGAGCTGCAGCAGCTCATCACTAGCCTCGACGCCATCAGCAGCGACGACATCGAGGCGGAGCTCGCCAGCGACATTCTGACGATCGAATTTTCCGACGGCAGTCGCTACGTGCTCAACTCGCACCGCGCCGCACGGCAAATTTGGCTCTCTGCGGAACGCTCCGCGTGGCACTTCGATTTCTCGCCCGCGAAGCGCGCCTGGATCGCCAACAAGACGAACGACGAACTATGGGCGACGCTCACCCGCCTCTTGTCGGAGAAACTGGGCGAGCCGATCGTGCTCGAGCGCACGTAGGAGTCAGCGCGCGGCGGGCTCGACGAGCAAGCGCAGCGATTCCTCGCCCAGCACGTGCTCTTTGGCCGACCCCTGCGCGTCGAACACTAGTTCCGTTGCCAGACACTCTTGTTTGAGGTGGTTCGCCCCGGCGCGAGCCACTCGCAGCAAGCGCTCGCTCCCGTCGATCCAGAGTTTGATCCGCGCCGTGAACTCCAGCCCGAGATCCTTACGCGCAGCTTGCACGCGGCTCGCCACCTCGCGCAGCAAACCCTCGTCGATCAAAGCTTCGGTCAACGTCGTGTGAAGCACCACGACGCCGACTCGGCCTGTTTCTGCGGCGAATCCGGGCGCCGCCTCGGCGCTGACCTGAATTTCCTCTGGCCCGAGCTCATAGCGCTCACCTTCGATGGCAATGCTCACTTTGCCAGTGCGTGAAAGCTCGGCGTAGAGCGCGCTGCCATCGGCCCCTTCCAATGCCTTCTTCGCGGCCTGCACGTTCTTTCCAAGACGCGGGCCCAGAGCGCGAAAGTTCGGTTTGATCCGAAAGGCCACCGCGCCGTCCTCGTGCCCGGGAAACATGAAGCGTACCTCGTGCACGTTGAGCTCTTCTCGGATTAGCGACTTGTAGTCCCCCAGGCGATCGAGCAATTCACGATCGTTGAACACGACATCAGCACGCTCGAGTGGTTGGCGAACCTTGAGCTTGTTCGACGTACGCACGCTCAGCCCGAGGCTGACGATATCGCGCACCGCGCGCGTCTCCTGCACCAGCCGTTGATCGATTACGGCTTCGTCGACCACGGGGAAGCGATCCAGATGGACGCTCGCTGCAGCGCCGAGTACGCCCGGGTGAACCAGCAAATTTTGGTACATTTCCTCGCTCAAGAAGGGCACGAACGGCGCGATCAATCGGCTGAGCGCGGAGAGGCTCTCGTGCAACGTCGCGAAGGCGTCGCGCTTCTCTTGATCCAGCCCCGAGCCCCAGAAGCGCGAACGACTGCGGCGCACGTACCAATTCGACAGGCTCTCAGCGAGATCCTGGAGCGCCATGGCGGCGTCATAGCTCATGTATGTATCGAGCGCGCGACGTACGTTTTGCGTCGTCAAGTGAACTTCACTCAGCATCCACCGGTCGAGGAGATTGCGCTCGGCAGCGGGGCGGCCCGCGTGCG
>DASYCR010000883.1:0-1625 GCA_036500095.1 Polyangiaceae bacterium | reverse complement strand
ATCGGCCGCGACATCATCCGAGGTTTTGTGGGGTTTTCCGTGCCATGCGCCGGCAGGCACGCCGATCGCTGCGGCCAACATGGCTTGCGTGCCCGAGGTGGGGCTGCGCACGAATAGCGAGCTTTCGTCGTTCCAAATGGGCGCGCCGCCGTCGTCGAGCACGCCGCTATCTTTGCCGAAGCCGAACACGAAGTAGGCCGCTTGAGCGCTGATCTCCGAATAGGCGGAGCTCGCAGGAACGGCGAAGGTCATGGTTTGGATCGGGCCGTGCGCGTCGCGGATCTGCAGCGAATCGAGATCGGTGAGCTCGAAACCCGGGCATGATTGCGCGAACACGTCAGAGGCGCCGATGTCGGCCGCCACGCCTGCCGCGGGCAGATCGCAGGCTATGCCACTGCTGGAGGAGCTATCCCAATACGTGGCTGACGCTGCAGGCGCGGGGCTTGCGCCCGTCTTCATGGGCGTGCCGTTCACGACGGCATCGACGCCGATGCAAGAACCGGTCGACGTGTAAACCAAGTAGATCCCAGTGCCCACGAGCTGCTGCGCGATCTGCTGTAAGAAGGGTTTGGCGGCGGAGGAGCCGGTGACGTAGACGACGGTACCTTTTGCGGCCAAGTCCGCGCACGCCGAGCCGACAGCGACGCTGCCGCCCGCGCCCGCCGTGCTGCTCGCGCCTGCCGCGCCTCCGCTGGCGCCGCCAGTCCCTCCGCTCGCGCTCGGCAAATCAGGCAGCGTCCCCGCATCGCCGAGCAAGGTGAGCCGCGTGTTGTCCGCGAATGGGGCGCACGCGGCGGTGGTGCACGCATTCTCGAGCTTGACGATGTCCGTCGCCGCGCAGCGGTAACAACCTAGGCCGTGAAATCCGCTCGGATCTTGGCAACTCTGGCCGCCAGCGCCGGCATGGGCGCCCCCGCTTGCACTGCTCGCTGCGGAGCCGGCAGCGCCCGCCTTCGCGCCGGCGCTGCCGCCGGTCGAGCTGCTCGCTTTGCCGCCGGCTCCAGCGCTCGCCGTGTGTCCCCCGGCGCCACTGCCTGCTTGGTCTTGTCCGCCGTCCGCGCCCATGAAGCGGCTTCCGCCGCTGCCGGCGTCGGCTACGCCGAACGATTGATTGGGATCCTCGAGCTTGGTGCAACCAAAAAAAATCAAGCACGAGCAGGTGAGGTAGGTCAGTCGGAGGCGCGCGTTGCTCATTTGGGATTCTCGGATACGGAAGCCACGCTGCGTAGCAGACAAGCCGTGCTCGCTCCATGAAGCTCCGCTCTGGTCGTGAGCATGTCTCCCGCGCGACACGAAACTGTTACGAGGCACCGCGAGAGGAGCCTTGAAGCGTGCCCGCGTCTCGCTATCGAGGCAGCTTGTCCGTCAACGTAGCCAAAAAGGCGACAATTGCGTCGATTTCCGGCTCCGTCAACGCAGGCCCGTCGCTCGCTCGGCGGTTGTACGGCGCGACGCTCATCGCAACGAGCTCGCGATATCGGCTGGGCGTATCATCGAATAGGGTGCCGCTTGGATACCAGCGTGACGGGTTGGACGCGCGCGTGGCATAGAAGCTCACGACATCACGCAGGCTGCTGAAGGCGCCGTTGTGCATGAAGCTCTTGCGCAACGCCACGTTGCGCAAG
>DASYCR010000882.1:0-5001 GCA_036500095.1 Polyangiaceae bacterium | reverse complement strand
AGGGCGGCGCTGCCGCCAGGCCCCTCGTCCGCGCGCAGGTAGTAGGAGCGGTCGCGGGACAAGAAGGACTCGAACAGACGAAGTTCGCCGAGCTCACCCGAGCGAGCGATCTCGAGCGCCTTCAGCGTCGCCTCCTCGAAGTGCAAACGATACGCGGCCATCAGCTTGACCTCGCGATCCTTACACGCCTCTTCCATTTCTCGGGCGTCCGCGACGCTCGGCGCGAGTGGTTTTTCGCACAGCACGTGCACGCCGAGCGCCGCCGCGCGCAGCGTGAATTCCTTGTGCAGCGAGGTCGGCGTCGCGACGTACACGGCGTCGATTCGGCCACGATCCAGCACGGACTCGAATGCTTGGTAGTCGCCCTCGAGCTCGAGTTTGTAACGCTTGACCAACGCGGCGCGCTTTTCCGGATCGCCCGAGACGACTGCGACCAAGGACGAATTTTTGTCAGCGTGATCGAACGCCGGCATCACGGCGGCCTGCGCGATGTTCCCCGCGCCGACGACGGCATAGCGAATCTTTCGGCTTGGAGCGTACATACCAGGCTGAAATGCATGCGGCGCGCCACCAAGTCTGCGGCAGGAGCGGCTACGCCGCGGGAGCGCTACGCAACGCGCTCTGGCCGAGTGAGCCGACTCGCGCGGCAACGCGCCGGAAAGCGCGACAAACGTGCCTCAGCGCGACGACTTGCCACGCAGGCCGCGGGTCGTCGTGTGGGTCACGTCGGGTGGAGCTCGCTTCGTTGGTCCGGACCGCCGCCCGTATCGAGCACCCGACCGTAGATGACATCGGCGACCAGCACGGTCATCCACAGCAGGACGACCAAGAGCCCCGCGATGTAGAGCATCTGATCGCGTTCCCGCTTGAAGCGAGAGCGCTCGATTTGCGTGAAAGTGACCGGCGAATTGTAGCTTGCCATGCGCGCGAGCCATGCGTTGTTCATCGTGTTCACTTGCCTCGAGAGCTCGAGCGCCATGCGCCCGAAGTGGGCTGCGATCTGCAAGCTTGGTGCCACCCAAATCTGGCCCGGACACAGCAAGAGGTGCGCGGCACAGGGCATGTATGAGGCACACGCTTTGCAGAGTGGTGTTTCGGAGAAAACACCAATGAAAGCCGTCTTGCTCACGGGATATGGCGACGTCGACAAGCTCGAACTAGCGGAAGTAGCGGAGCCAAGTCCTGGGCGTGGCGAGGTCAAAGTGCGCGTAGTGAGCACGAGCGTGAACCCGGTAGACTACAAGTTACGGCGCGGCGATCTGCGCGCCCTGTACACGCTCGAACTCCCGGCCATTCTGGGTCGCGACGTGGCCGGTGAGGTCATCGAAGTGGGCCCGGGCGTGAAGGAGCTCGAGGTCGGCGATCGCGTCCTGGGCTTGGTCCAACACGGCTACGCACAGATGGCGGTCGCGCACGAGGAAGCCTTCGCGAAACTGCCACCCGAGATCGAAGAGGCGGAAGCAGCGGCGCTGCCGCTCGTCGGCCTGACTGGAGCGCAGCTCATCGAAGAGGCGGTGATTCCGCAGCCAGGGGACCTCGTGCTCGTGACGGGAGCGGTTGGCAGCGTGGGTCGGGTGGCCGTGTTCGCCGCAAAGCGCTGCGGTGCGCGCGTGATCGCCGGTGTGCGCGGGTCGCAGCGAGCCCAAGCTGAAGCGCTCGACGTCGAGCGGGTGATCGCGCTCGATGATCCCAAGGACGTGCTCGGGCTGCCTCCGCTCGACTGCATTGCGGACACGGTGAACGGCAAGGTGCTGGAGAGCGTATTGACCAAGTTGAAGCCGGGCGGGGTTCTCGGCAGCGTGCTCGGTGAACCCAAGGCCGCGCATGATTTGGACGTGACCGTGCACGCGATTCAAGCGCACCCGGATGCGAAGCGGCTGGCAGCGCTCGCTGAAGCGATGGCTCACGGGGACTTGGAACTACCCATCGGCAAGCGCTATCCCCTGCACGAGGTGCGCGCCGCCCAGCGAGCAGCCGAACAACACGCCAACGGCAAGGTGCTGCTACTGGTCGAGTGAGCTGTTCGCGCCCGCGCGCAGAGCGAGGTAGCGGCCGAGCAGCCAGCGCACCTCGCTCGGGCCATCGACGCGATAGCTCGCGCGCGTGAGCCCCGTGCCCGCGCAGATCGTGATCGACGACCCCGGTAACGCCGAGAAGAGATCTTCGTCAGTGCGATCATCGCCGATCGCGACGACGGGCACGTCCGGCAATAGCCCCAGAAAATCCCGCACGCCCACGCCCTTGTCGATACCCTGCGCGCGGATCTCGATCAGCTTGCGACCGGCCAGGATATTCACAGGCTGCTGCGCGAGCGCCTGCACCAGGTGCAAGCGCAGTTCACGCGCGAGATGCGCCCCGAGATACGGGTCGGTGCGACGATAGTGCCACGCGAGCCCGGCGGTCTTGTCTTCGACGAAAGCGCCCGGAGCGCGCGCCGTGTACTCGTCGAGGATCGTGCGCACGCTCGGCTTCCAGCTGCCGGCGCTGCCGTCGGCGTGGCACTGCCACGACTCACCGGCTTGCCGCGTCCAAATGCCATGCTCCGCGACCAGGCCGATTGGGAAGGGCCCGAGCCAGCGTTCTATGAAGTCCTTGAGCCGACCACTGACCACGTACACCGTCGTGCCGGGCGCGCCGCTCAGGTCGGTCAACAACTTCTCGAGCTCGAGGTCCGGCCGCGCCGATTCAGCGGACCAACGAATAGGCTCGAGCGTGCCGTCGTAGTCGAGCGCGAACAGGAGACGCGGCTGTTCGGCCAATTGTCGCGCCATGCGCTCGAGCTTCGCCGGCTGCCGACGAATGTCGTTTGGCACGAAGCGATCCGGCGTCTCGGCCAGCGTATCCAGGAACGAGCGCGCCCAGTACTCTACCGGGCGGCTGAGCACGCGCTGGCGGAGCGAGCTCATTCGTTCGCGGCGCTCGCGCTCGGGCATGTCGAGCGCCTGCGCCAGGCCCGCCGCGACCTGTTCGACGTCGTAGGGGTTCACGCGCAGCGCCTCGCCGAGCTCACTCGCCGCGCCGGCGAACTCGCTGAGCACGAGCACGCCGCCACCATCGGCGCGGGTCGCCACGAATTCCTTGGCGACCAGGTTCATGCCGTCCCGCAAAGGCGTGACGACCATCACGTCCGCGGCCCGGTAGCTCGCGACGAGCTCCGCCTGCGTGACGCCCTGGTAAAGATATTGGATCGGCGCGCCGTGCAGCGACCCGTAGGCGCCGTTGATGCGGCCGACGAGCTCCTCGACCTCGCGGCGCAGCGCCTTGTACTCGCTGCCGCTCTCGCGCGTAGGCACCGCGATTTGCAGAAACCGCAGCTGATCGCGATAGCGTGGGCTGCGCTCGAAGAGTCGCTCCAGCGCGAGCAGTCGCCGCGGTAGGCCCTTCGTGTAGTCGAGGCGGTCGACGCCGACGAGCAGCTTTTGGTCTGCGCTGCCGGGTCTGAGCTGCGCGGCGGCCTCGAGCGTGGTGGGGTCGCTGCCGAGCTCACTGAAGGCGGCGGCGTCGATGCCCATCGGAAACACGCCGAGTCGCACGCTGCGCCCCTCGATGTCGACGTGATCGAGCTCGGACTCGACGCCGAGCGTGCTCAGGAGCGACGCGGAAAAGTGGCGCTGGTAGCCGAAGGTATGAAAGCCGATCAGATCCGCGCCGAGCAAGCCGCGCAGCACCTGCTCGCGGTTGGGAAGGATGCGAAAGATCTCCGAAGACGGAAACGGCACGTGCAGAAAGAAGCCGATGCGAGCGCGCGGCATGCGAGCGCGCAGCATGGCGGGCACCAGCAGCAGATGATAGTCGTGAATCCAGATCAGGTCGCCCTCCCGCGCGTGCTCGGCTGCCTTGTCGGCGAAGTGCTGATTGGCGCTGACGTAGGCGTCCCAATCGCGCACGACGGGCGGAATGCGATCGATCAAGTAGTGAAAGAGCGGCCAGATCACACCGTTGGAGATGCCCTCGTAAAAGCGCGAAGCCTCCGGCTCCGCCAAGTGCACGGCCAACGTATTTCGTTCCGCGAGCTTTTGGTCGAGCTGTGCGCGTAGCTCGTCGTTCGGCGGCTCCGCGCCCGGCCAGCCGATCCACAGATTCTGGTCGCGGCCGTGCAGACCGCGCATGCCCGTGACGAGACCGCCGCTGCTCGGCATGAGCTCGATACCTTCGCCGAACTTCACCGACACCGGCAAGCGGTTCGAAACGAGCACGACGCGCGCAGCTTGCGCGACGTCGGTCGGTTGTTCAGTCACGCCCTTATCCAATGCCGTCGAGTCGATGCAATCGAGATGCCAGCGTGACAGATCTGTCGTTCGGCGCCGGCGATGAGGCAGGCTGCCTCGCCACACACGACGCTGCGAAGCAACTCCAGGTGCGCGTCAGCCAAACGGAACAGCCACCGCGCAGCCGCAGGTACCGATTTTGCATTTCGCGTGTGCTGTCTGGCAAGGCGCGCAGGCCAACGCAGTTGAGAGTCCAGTCAGCGTGGCAAACAAACCCGGCAATCCTTTCCCCCTCGGCGCAACTTGGAACGGGCGCGGCGTAAACTTCGCCGTCTATTCGGAGGGAGCGGAGCTCATCGAGCTCTGCCTAGTCAGCGCGGAGGGACAAGAAACGCGTGTCCCGCTCGAGCAGCGCACGGCCTTCGTTTGGCACTGTTTCCTCGACGGAATCCGCCCCGGACAGCTGTACGGCTACCGCGTACACGGCCCATATCAACCGGAGCAGGGCCTTCGCTTCAATCCCAAAGTGCGCCTGCTCGATCCCTACGCGAAGGCCGTCTCGGGACCGAACGACTTCACTCGGGGCTCGTTCGGTTATCAGCTGGGTCACCCGAACCTCGATCTCGCTCCGAACCAGGAGGATGCAACGGGCGCTCCTCTCGGCGTGGTGATCGATCCCTCCTACGACTGGAGTGACGAGGTGCGGCCGCGCCTGGCGTTCCACGACGTGATCATTTACGAGGCGCATCTGCGGGGACTGTCGATGCAGCACCCAGAGGTGCCCGAGGAGCTA
>DASYCR010000881.1:0-1558 GCA_036500095.1 Polyangiaceae bacterium | reverse complement strand
AGCCGCTGCCGTCGGACACGACCGCGCAGCTCTTGCGCGAATCGTTGCCACTCGATGACGCCGCGGTGAAAGAGGCCGCGCGCCGCAGCCGCGGTAACCCGCTGTTCGCCTTGCAGCAGCTCCACGCTTGGGCCCTCGCCGGCAACATGGAGTTCCAGAACGGCGTCTACCGCGTGCCGCCGGAAGTGCTGGCGATGCGCCCGCAGACCACGGCCGAACTTTGGGACAGCCGCGTCGGCGCCATGCCCGAAGCGCACCGGGCGGGCGCGTACGCTGCAGCCACGCTCGGCGGCGACATTCGCAAGAACGTGCTCTCGGCGCTACTGACTGCGCTCGGCTTACCCTCGGAAGCGGTGATTTTGAGCCTACAAACGGCTGAAATCTTGGTACCGCGCGGCCCCGGGCGTTACGCCTGGCCGCACGAGCTCTTGCAAGAACATCTGCTCTTGAGCCTGAACGAACGCACGGACAAGGAGCGTTTCTATCGCGCTTCGGCGACCGCGCTCACGCAGCATCCGCTGGCCAACAGCCGGCGCGTGGTGCGCCAGCGCGTCGTCAATCTGCTGCAAGCCGACGACGCGGACACGGCAGCGCTCTTGCTCTTCGATTTCCTGCAACAGAGTTGGAACGGCGCGCGCGAGCCCGTCGCAACCCTGGCCGATCTCGAGCTGCTGAAGGGCAAGCTCACCGGGCGGACGCTCGCGCTCAAGAACCGCTGGCAAGCGGAGGCGTTGCGCCACGCTGGGCGCACGGCGGAGGCGATGACCTTCGCCGAGCTCGCGCGCACCCGCTTCGAAGAGCTGGGCGATCCCGAGAACATTGCGCACAGCTTGCGCTTGCTCGGGCACCTGGCGAGCGATCAGGGCAGCAGCGCCGAGGGCCTCGAGCTCACGCAGCGCGCCCATCAGATGTTCGCAGAGCTCGGCAACTTGCTCGGCCAAGCACAATGCGAGGCCGTCGCCGGAGAAATCCAGTATTTGCTGGGCAGCTACGAAGACGCGCGCTCTACCATTCAGCGCGGTGAGCGCAACTTCGCGACCTTGGGCCAAGCCCTTGGGCGCGGTCAGTGTCTGCTGCTCTTGTCTTGGGTCGAGCACTCCGAGGGCGCGACCGAGCGTTCACGCCGTTTGGCACAAGAGGCCCGCTCCGAGTTCGAGCGCGCCGGCTATCGACTCGGCACGGCCCAGGCCGACGTCTCGATCGCCCACGTGGAACATCGCTTGATGAATTTTCACAGCGCCGAGACCGGCGCGTTCGACGCGCTGTCCACGTTCGAAACATTGCGCACGCCGCGCGGCCAAGCCGCCTGCGATCGCCTGCTCGCGATGATCGGCCTCGACACCGACGACCTCGACATGGCCGAGCTGCACACGGACCGCGCTTCGCAGCTGTTCGGGCGCATGAGCGACCCTTGGGGTGTGATCGAGACCAAGCTGCTCTTCGCGCAGATCGCGCTCGTGCGCCATCAGGCGGGCAAGGCTCGCACCCTGCTGGAAGAATCGAGCCGGATGGTGGTGGAAGAGGCCGAAGCTCGGCAGCACTTCTTGCTCACGCGCGC
>DASYCR010000880.1:0-6061 GCA_036500095.1 Polyangiaceae bacterium | reverse complement strand
TTTCCTTCGATTTCTCGGGGAAAGTCGCTGAACCAATACAGCTCACCGTGCGACGTCGCGCGCAATGTCGCTGCCGAGCGATTCAGCGCTCGAAGTCGATTCGCTGCCCATGACGATCCGCGAGTAGTGGCGTTTGAAAGCCGCCTCGTCGGAAGAGGCTTCCGGAAAGACGCGGCAATCGACTTCTAGGCTCCCCATCGCGGCAATCTCCACCACGGCGGCAGGTAGTCCGACCGCGGCAGTGGCTACGTCCGCTCCCCGGCGGGTCGCCGCGCTACCGGCATTCCAGTGCTGGAAATGGAGCTCGACGCGAGGTCCTGGTGGCACGGGGCCATCGGCACTCGTGCGAATTTCACTGTCCATGCCGTGTTCTCTCAAGCCATTCATGAGCGAATCGACGACGGCGGCCGTCGCTCCTTCGTTATCCGCCTCAATGACCTGCTGGTTCAACTCGACGTAGATGACAACTCGCTTTTGCACGGGGTAGCCCACGAGGCGGTGCGACGACCCGCACGCGATCAGCACACCGAGGAATACCAGTCGGAGAAGGCCCGAGCTCGATTCATTCATGGGTGGTCATCTGCTGCTGCACGACAGCGCCCCGCCCATCGCGACGAATCCACCCAGCACACAGAGACGCCTTAAACGCTTCACGTGAACCTCCACAAAGCCCAGCGATTGAGTGAGCGCGCGCGAATTGCTCGCGTCCCACGTCGTCCCCCGGTTCGAGGCGACGACCACACCTTGCCATGGGTGCCATCGGACGTAAATCGTCGACCTGCAACTTGAGACGCCTCCTCCCCCAACCCCTGCCTCTCGCACTCTCCCTCCATCCTGGCCCTCACACTAACCCTTCTGCCTTGCCCTCCGCCCCCTCGCTAGTGACCCGCAAACGGGTTGTCCGTGTCGAGCGTGCGCGGTGCCTTCTTGGTCACGGTGCTCGAATCCCCAGGCTTGCGTGCGCTCGGCGCGGGTGGAACCGCGGGCTTCGGGTGCTTCGGGCCGAGCGTAGAGGGCTGCGGCGCGCGTCCGGAGAGCGCCACCACGACTTCTTTGCTGTGATCGAAAGTCAGAGGTTCGACGCGTTCGACAAAGCCGGGCGCCACGGCGCGCAGGTGATGGTTGCTCAGATCGGCATGGACGACGAGTTGGTACGGGTTCGACAGCACTGAACCGTCGTCCAAGTACAGCACGGCATCCGCCGGCTCGGCGCGCAAGGTGAGCGTGATGTCCGCGCTCGGCGCGGCGCTCGCCGCTGGCGGCGCTGACGGCGCTGATGGCGCTGACGAGAGCGTTGCGCCGACGCTCGGCTCGGCACCCACTTTGGGGTCCGTGCGCCGATTGTGGCTGAGCGCCATCCAGCCCACGAGCGCAAGCGCGGCAATGCCTGCCGCAGCGAATGGGAGGCGCGCGCGGCGTGTAGGCGCCGCCGCGTTCGGCGTCTTGCCCGTCGCGGACCCGGACAGTGTTTCGTCCCCGGGCAGCGTGACGGGTGCCGGCAAGTCCAAGTCCTTTTCGACGGACGCGATTTGCACTTGCCGTGCAGCGATCCGCTTACCGAGTGTCTCGCGCACCAGCGTGGACAGCTCGCGTTCCGTGACCAGGATGCCCTGCGACGCGATCCAGCCCGCCAGCGCGGCGCCCATTTCTTCCGCGCTCTGGTAGCGGTTCTGCGCATCGCGCTCGAGCGCTTTGAACACGATCCGTTCGAGCTCTACCGGATAACCAGGCAAGCGCGCACTGGGCAGCGTGAGTGGCTGCTCGAGCAGTTGATACAAAGTAGAAACGGCGTCGTCCCCGTGAAAGGGACGCTCGCCGGTGGTCGCCTCGTACAGCACGCAGCCGAGCGCAAACACGTCCGCGCGGCGATCGGCGTTCTTGCTCGTCACCTGCTCGGGCGCCATGTAGCTGAGCTTGCCCTTGACCTCGCCCGTCTCCGTCGCGGCGTGCAGCCGGCCGCGCGCCTTGGCCACGCCGAAGTCCGTGAGGCGAACCTGACCTGTGCTCGAGATCAAGATATTTTGTGGTGAAACGTCGCGGTGCACGACGCCGAGCAGCACGCCGTCCTGGTCAGCGAGCTCGTGCGCGGCCTGCAAGGCGTCGCACACGAGCAGCGCGATGCGCGCGGCCAGCAAGAGCTCGATCCGATGATTGGGACACTCGGCGAGCAGCTCGTGCAGCGAACCGCCGTCCGACCAGTCCATCACCAAATACGGAATGCTCCGCGCCTCGTCGACTTCGAAGGCGTGAATCGCGCACACGTTCGGGTGCTGCACCTGGGAGGCGATCCGCGCTTCGTCCAGCAACACGTTCCAAAATTCACGCCCGCCGTCGTCGTCACCCAGCGAGGTCTTGATCGCGACGAGCCGCGTCGAGCCGCTCGCGGACGTGTCGCGCGCGACCCACACCCGCCCCATGCCGCCAGACCCGATGGGGACCAGAAGCTGAAATCGACCGAGCTTTTGGCCCGATCTGAGCACGGAGTCCGCTACCAAATGATCCCGAGCTTCCAGTATAGCCGAAGCGGCTCGCGCGCGACTCGAGGACTGTGAGGCGCGCGACCAATACTCGACTCAGAACCGGCAGAAGCGCTATGCTTTGCTGAATATGCCGACTGACAGCCGCCGGCCGTCTGACGGGCCCACGCCTCCCGCCTTCGGCCGGGGACGTCGGCTGTTTCGGCTGCGCCACCGCTTCCGCGTGATCATGGTGGGTCCCGGCGCAATAACTGTCGGTCGCCGCTCGACGTGTGACTTGGTCTTACAGGACGGGCAGATCTCGCGTGAGCATGCGCGCATCATCGTCGGCGATCAAAGCGCCGCCATCGAGGACCTGAAGAGCATCAACGGCGTGCTCGTCAACGGCAAGCTCGTGCACGGCATTCATCGTCTCAATCCGGGAGACCAGATACAGATTGGCAACGAAACCGTAGAAGTGATCGGCTTCTCCGAACCGCAAGCGATCGATGATGCCGAAGTCACCTACATCGGACGCGGCGGTGTGCCGCGCGACTGGGACGCGGACCCCGAGCACCCAACCGCAGTAAAAATGCCGAAGCGCTGAGCGTGCCGAACGCCGAGCGCGTCGAGCACTGAGACGACGCCGAGCGCGCGGCGGACCACGTCGGGACCAAGCATTGCGAGGGCTCGGCACGCCATTCGCATGGTAGAGTGTGGAGTTTCGCATGGAGTCTCAGCAGCGCATCTCGACCATGGACCGACGAGTGGACACGGGTCCCGCGCGTCTGGTCGTGATCGGTGGCAATCAGACTGGGCGCAAATACACGATCGACTCACAAGCCTCGATCGGACGCGCGACGGACGCGCTCGTGAACCTGGACGATCCGGAGGTATCGCGTAATCACGCGCGCATCACGCGCGACGCGCTCGGCGCGTATCTGCTCGAAGATCTCGGCAGCAAAAACGGAACCCTGGTGAACGGCACGCCGATTCGCCGGCACGTGCTCGCCTTCGGCGACAAACTGCAGGTCGGGCCGAACGTGGCGCTGCTCTTTGCTCCGTTCGACCCGGTTGAAGACTTGCTCTTGCAGCGTCAACGCCTGGAGGCGCTCGGGCGCGTCGGTGCAGGCGTCGCTCACGACCTGAACAACATGCTCGGGGCGATCGCGGCCAGCCTCGACTTTTTGGGCAAGCTGCCGGCGGGACGCACGCTCGATCAAAGCGAGGTAAGGGAGTGCGTGGACGACATTCGCGCGGCGACGACGCACGCTTCGGAGCTCGCGCGCGGCATTCTGCATTTCGCGCGCGGGCGCTCGAACGGCCATAGCGAGCTCAATTTGTCCGCGCTATGCGAAGAGGTCGCGCGCCTGGTGCGTCACACCTTCGACCGGAATATCGAGCTCGAAGCGCGCATCGCGCCGGATCTTTTCGTGCGCGGCGATCGCACGGAGCTCCACCAGGTCTTCATGAACTTGTGCTTGAACGCGCGAGACGCCATGCCAAGCGGCGGTATTTTGCGGATCGTTGCCCGCCGCACCGAGCCCCAGGGAGTGCGCGAGTCACCCTACGGCGTCAGTGTGAGCGTCGAGGATACCGGCTCCGGCATCGACGAAGCCACACAGCGCAAGATCTTCGAACCCTTCTTCAGTACGAAAAGCAGCGGTTCCGGCTTCGGCCTCGGGCTGGCGACGGCGAAGGAGCTGGTCGAGTTTCACGGCGGGTGCATCGAGCTCGAGAGCGTGCGCGGCCGAGGCACGCGTTTCTCGGTCCTGCTGCCGAGTCGCCAAGGCGAGCAGCAGCAGACGACGACCGATCGCCCCGCCGCCTTCAACGACAACGCGCCAACCAAAGGCTTGGTGCTGCTGGTCGACGACGAAGCCGTGGTACGCCGGGCGCTCGCGCGGCTCTTGCGCCAAGCCGGCCACGAGGTCATCGAAGCGAACGGCGGACCGCGCGCACTCGAACTCTACGCCGCTGCCGCGCGGCGCCCGGATCTGGTAGTGTTGGATCTCGACATGCCCGTGTGGAGCGGCGAGCAAACCCAACAAAAGCTACTCGAGCTCGACCCGAACGCTCGCATTTTGGTCGTGTCTGGTCACGATGAGCCGCAGCGAGAAACCGCCGTGCACATCCAAGGCGCGCTTGGTTTTTTGCGCAAGCCCTGTGAGGGCGCGACACTTCTGCGCGCAGTCGCAGAGGCGATGGCCAATGATGATTTTGCTCGTGTGGCGGAGGAATTGACGAGGCCAGTGTGAAGAGAGGGTTGAGTTTGAAATGGCGGAGCGCGGCCCTCGCCGCGGTGGCGTGTCTCGTTCCGCTATGCGGAGTCGCCTGCACGAGTTCGGACGGGGATGACGGCGCGGCCACCGGCGGCGGCGCGGGAATGCTTGGTGACGCGGGAGCGACCGCCAACGGGGGCAGCGCAGGAACGAGCAGCGCGGGAACGAGCAGCGCGGGCTCCGGGAACGCGGGCGCGAGCGCGGGCTCGGGCAATGCCGGGGCGAGCAACGGTGGCAGCGCCGGCGCGGGCACGGCGGGGACGGGTACCGCAGGGACGGGTACCGCAGGGACGGGTACGGCCGGCACTGGCGGAGCCGTCACCACGCCGAGCGAGCCGCTCAGCAAATACATCGTCGTCGATCAGTTTGGCTACCGCCCCGGTGATGAAAAGATAGCCGTTCTCCGCGATCCGCAGACCGGCTACGACTCTGCCGAATCATTCGCGCCGGGCCAGAGCTACGCGCTCATCGACGCAGCCAGCGGCGCGCAGGTCTTCACGGCCGCGCCGAGCGCGTGGAACGCGGGCGCGACCGACGCCTCGTCCGGAGACAAAGCGTGGTGGTTCGATTTTTCGAGCGTCACGACGCCGGGCACCTACTACGTACTCGACCTCGACAATCAGCTGCGCTCGGACCTGTTCGACGTGTCCGACACCGTGTACCGCGAGGTGCTGAAGCGCGCCGTGCGCATGCTCTTTTATCAGCGCGTGGGGCAAGCCAAGGACGCAGAGTGGGCGGGCGACGGCTGGGCCGACGCAGCGGACCACGTCGGCCCGCTGCAAGACCACGATTGTCGCTTGTTCAGCGCAAAGACCGACGCGACCACCGCGCACGATCTGTGGGGCGGCTGGTACGACGCGGGTGACATGAACAAGTACACGAACTGGACGGCGAACTACGTCGTCCAGCTCCTGCGCGGGTACTTCGAAAATCCCAGCGTTTGGCGCGACGACTACGAGATACCGGAATCCGGCAACGGCATTCCGGACGTTCTCGACGAAGCCAAGTGGGGCATGGACTACCTCACGCGCCTGCAACAGACCGATGGCTCCGTGCTCAGCATCGTCGGTGAGGCCGGCGGCAGCCCTCCGTCGTCGGCTACCGGCCAGAGCTTGTACGGCCCGGCCAACACATCCGCCGCGCTCAGCAGCGCGGCCGCGTTCGCCTATGGCGCCACGGTGTTTGCGAGCGTCGGCAACGCATCGCTGACGAGCTACGCGGCAACTCTGAAGACACGCGCCACGCAAGCGTGGACGTGGGCCGTCGCCAACCCGAGCGTCGTGTTCATGAACAACGACAAGCCCTCCGGCAGCCAGGGTCTCG
>DASYCR010000879.1:0-2452 GCA_036500095.1 Polyangiaceae bacterium | reverse complement strand
CAGCGACTCCAGGTGTGGCGTGAGAAATTGCACGTCGAAGAGCGCGATGCCTTCGGCGAAGAGCCGCTCGATCGCGCTGGCAAGTGCGACCTTCGAGGCGTCCCGCTCGCGGTGGAACATGCTCTCTGCCGCGAAGAGCGCGCCGCGCTGCACGCCGTACAAGCCGCCGACCAGGATGCCTTGAGACCAGACTTCGACGCTGTGCGCGTGGCCGAGGTCGTGTAGCTCGCCGTACGCGTCGATCATCTCCGGCAAGATCCAGGTTCCGGATTCGCGCTCGCGCCCACACTCGAGCATGGTTTCGCGGAACGCGCGGTCGAAGCTGACCTGAAAGCGCCCCGAGCGCATGACCTTGCGTAAGCTGCGTGACACGTGGAGCCGCTTTGCGTCCATCACGGCGCGGGGGTTCGGGCACCACCACATGGGTGGCAAGCCCTCGTCGTACCAAGGGAACACGCCGCGCTCGTAGGCGAACAGCAGGCGCTCGGGCGAAAGATCGCCGCCGATCGCGAGCAACCCTTCGTCGTCGCTCGCGGCCGGATCGGGGAACGCGAGCGGCGCGCCGGGAGGCAAGAACAACGGTTTGCGACGAGAACGCACGGCTGAGAGCGTACTGCCCTCAGCGGTCCGGCGAAAGCTCGAGCCGACAGCGGGCGTTTCTACGCCTGAGTTCAGTTGCTGAGGATACCGACCAGGTCGCCACGCCGATCTGGGAGTGGTCGGCTGGGGTATCAGTGCGAAACGCGCACGTCGTCCGCGGTGTTCGGCGCGGCGTCTGGGCCCGCCGAGGTGACGACGATCTGATCGCCGTCACAGCGCACGTGGAAGCGGTTGCCCCAGGCGTCGTCCGCGCGGGTGTCGCGGCTCAAAAAGCCTTCTTCCTCGAGTTGGCTCAAGGTCGGGCAGCCCTCACTGTGCTCGCTGTGGAACGTGTCAGCGGCGGCTGCGATTTGGCCTGCGTCGCTGCGCGACGAGCTCAGTGCGTCTTTCGCGGCGTTCGCGCTTTGTGCCCACCACAAGCACGACGCGCCCGCACCGAGCGCGAAGACGGCGAGCGCCGCTGCTATCGGCGTGACACCACGTGATTGAGAGCGACGGTGATGCATGACGAAGGCTCATACGTGCAAACGCGGTGCCACCTTTACTGCGGCGGCAATTGTCAGAAAAGAAGCCGCATTTCGAGGTGATGCGGGCGGCGCGCTGGTCAAATTGACGCGGATGGTGGCCGGCGCTTTATACGCGCTGTCAATTTGGCAATGCGGGCTCGAGCCTCGACGCCGAAGGCTGGGACGGCGCGCGCCGCGCCACGTGACCATCCAACCCGCTCTCAGGACGAGAGTCGAGATTTGCTCAGCAGGCGCGGTGACTGCCTGCGGGGAAGATCTTACCGGGGTTCAGCAGGTTGTGCGGATCGAAGACGCGCTTCAAGTCGCGCTGCAGGGTGATGAGCTCGGGGGATTGCTCGAGCGCGAGGTACGGCGCTTTGAGCACGCCGATGCCATGCTCGCCGCTGAGCGTGCCGCGCAGGGCAATCACGTTGTGGAACAGCGTTTCGATCGCGCGTTCGACGGCGGGCACTTCGTGCTCTTCGTTCCACAGGAAATTGACGTGCAGGTTGCCGTCGCCGGCGTGGCCGTAGGTGAGTGAGCGCACGCCGGTCTCTTCGCTCGTTTGGGCGACGCGATCGAGCAAGGTGCCGATTTGTTGGCGTGGGACGACGATGTCCTCGCTCAGTTTTTTCTTCGTGAGCTTGCGCACGGCGTGGCTCATTTGGCGGCGCGCGGCCCACAATTTGTCGCGCTGCGCGGCATCTTGGGCCACCAGCACTTCGAGCACGCGCGCGGTGGTGCAGGCGTCCGCGACGCGCTCGGCTTGGCGCTCGCACGCCGCTTCATCGCCGTCGACTTCCATGATCAGCATGGCGCCCGCATGCGCATCGATCGCGTTGCCGGCGCTGCGCATGGCCTCGAGCGTAGTGGCGTCGAGCAGCTCGATGCAGCGCGGTACGAGGCCGCGCGCGATGATTTCCGAAACGGCTGCGCTGGCGTCGCGCACGTTGGAGAAGAGGGTCATGAGCGTCATCACGCTCTCGGGCTTGGGGATCAGCTGCAGCGTGATGTCGCCGAACACCGCGAGCGTGCCCTCGCTGCCGACGAGTAAGCCGGTCACGTCGTAGCCGGTGACGCCTTTCATCGTGCGGCGCCCCGCGTGGATGCGTTGTCCGCCGATCAAGAATGCGTCCATGCCCAGCACGTAGTCGCGCGTGACGCCGTATTTGAAGGCGCGTGGGCCGCCCGCGTTCTCGGCGATGTTCCCGCCGAGCGCGCACGAAGCGAGTGAGTTCGGATCCGGCGGGTAGAACCAACCTTCGGCTTCTACGGCGGCGTGCAGGTCGGCCAGGATGACCCCGGGTTGAACGACGGCGACGCCCTCGCGCCGATCGATCTCGACG
>DASYCR010000878.1:0-2367 GCA_036500095.1 Polyangiaceae bacterium | reverse complement strand
ATCCTGGGGCAGCGAGCTGTCCGGGCCGCCGAGGTCGAGCACCTCATGCTTCCAGTGCATGAGCGCTTCACGCCCGGTCGGGTCGCCGCTGCTCATGTTGACGAAGCCGTATTTGTCGCCGGGGCGGCCGCTGCAGTGCATGAGCCCGACGTCGTTCGTGCCGCCCGGACAATTGAGGTTGTTCGTACCCAAGCAACGCGTGACGACCGTGCAGGCGTAGTCGTCCCTCAGATAGCCGTCCGCGGCGGCGTAGTCGGGCTGCGTGTAGCTCGGGAACGTGCCGCTCAGTGCGGCCGGTACGTAGTTCTTGGCGAGAGCGGCGGTTGGCCGATACATGTACAGCACGACCGCGTCGAGATCGCTGTCGGGCGTCACGCAGTGGCCGGCCGTGATCACGTAGCTCGGCGAGATCAACGTGGCGCCGCACGAGTAGCGAATGCGGCTGTCGGCCGGCGCGGGCGCGAACAGCGCCGTGCCGCCCGTGCCGGTCAGCGCGGGAAAGATCGCCGCGCCGCTCGACCAATACGGCTGGCCCTGCATGGCGAGCTCGCGCAGAAAGCTCGCGCGGATCTGATCCTGCGTGAAGCTCGCGTGCGCCGCTGAAAAAACGGTGAGCGAGGGGACCGGTTTGAACGCGAGATCGTAGTACGCGCCGAGCAGCGAGCTTTGAATCGGCTCGCGCGCGCTGCCGAGCAAGCCTCCGTCTCGTGCGTGCTGATCGCTGCAGCCGATCAGGATCAGTGTGCCTAGTCCTAGCCCAATCGCTTTGCGCCCTGCCGCCATTTCAAGCTCCCGTGGTGCCGCGCACTGTAACACGCGCGCTGGCGAATGCACCCGCGAGGGACAAGGGAGATCTCGAGCGAGCTCGACGTAGGATCCCGGCTTGTGCTCACGGACACGGATTGGCAGAGGTGCATGCCGCCGCGTACACGAAGCAGTGCCCGGCGCTACAAAGAGCGCTCAGCGCGGGATCCGGGACCGGCGCACACGCGACGCAGTCGACGGCGGCGTTGCCACAGACGAGCTCGCCGAGCGCGGCCGCTTGGCTGATCGCGACCCAAGTTGTATTTCCGCAGCTCGTGCAGCAACCGGCGCCCGCGCGCAGCATACAGTCGGCCTGCGTCGTGCAGCTCGTGGCCGCCGTTTGGCGGATATCGACGACCGCGCATTGTCCGTTCGAGCAGGTAGCGACGAAGTTCTGCCCCACGTCAGCGCCGGACCCTGGCGGAGCGCACGGAGGGCACGGCCCGGGACATGGGTCGAGCGAAACCCGGGTGGCATAGAGGTTGTTGACTGCCACGAGCTCGTTCGGCTGCGGGCTGCCGCAACCGCCGCAGCAGGCACGATTGACGAGCGCGCAGTCCAGCGGCGACGCGCACGTCAGCATTTCGGGGCCGATGCCCGCGCTGCCGCTCGTGCCCGCGCTGCCACTCGTGCCGGTCGCCGCAACGCCCGTATGCGACGTGTTGCCGCCACAGCTTTGCAGCGCGCAAGCCACCAGCCATGCGGCCAGCGCATACGCCCATCGTCGCGAGGCCCCGTGCGTTCGCTTCATGCGGTCGTCTCTCGCTCTATTTCTTGGCGACACACATGTTGCTCTTGCAAGCGGGAGCGGGTGGGAGGATGCACGCAATTTGGGGACAGATCATGGGTTTGCCGCCGCATTGCTCTTGCCAAGCCTTCTGATTCGCGTCGCAATCCGTTTTGGTCATCACGTCGAGCGCGCACGTGGCGCAATAGCAATCGTCCGCCGTTGCCGGCGCGGTCGGATATTTGCAAGAGACACAATCCGAATCCATCGTGCACGAGCCGCCACTCGCTCCCGCACTGCCACTCGCTCCCGCACTGCCACTCGCTCCGCCACTACCACTCGCTCCGCCACTACCACTCGCTCCGCCACTACCACTCGCTCCGCCACTACCACTCGCTCCGGCGCTGCCACTGGCCCCCGCACTCGCTCCGGCGCTGCCACTGGCCCCCGCACTGCCACTGGCCCCCGCACTGCCACTCGCTCCGCTTGCGCCGCCTGACGCGGCACTCGAACCGCTCGCGCCCGCGGTTGTGCCGCCCGAACTCGGGTTACTGGTTCCGAACAAATCGTTATTCGAACTGCCCGAGCACGCGCCGAGCGACAGCGCGACGCAACCGGTGAGACTTGCCCTAAAGATAAAATTAAGCGCCATCCATGAAGGATACCCCGCGCTCGGCGGTGGAGCCATGTCGCATGACGGGAGCGCGGATTACGTCGCATTTTGACTCACGACCAGACGAATACGCATCGCTCGCGTCGTCCGCCACACGCGAATCATGTTAACTTCGCAGCGTGGCCGCGCAGAAAAACGTCGCGCAATTGCTGATGCAAGTGGC
>DASYCR010000877.1:0-5248 GCA_036500095.1 Polyangiaceae bacterium | reverse complement strand
ATGCCGCTCGGCAGATGTGAGCGTTGGCCGTCGCGCGCGGGTTGACGTCCACTCGAGCCAGCGCGACACCTTGAGGCGATGAGCAGCTCGAACGTTACGGTCAACGCCCAGGCGGCGCGGGGACGATTCCCGGATTCCCCGCCAGTTCAGGAGCGCTTCGAGGCGCAGGTTCGGAGCACGCCGGAGGCGATTGCGCTCGTATTCGAGGGCGAACGGCTCACGTACCGAGAGCTGAACGCACGCGCCAACCGCCTGGCTCACCGACTGCAACGCCTGGGTGTCGGTCCGGATTCGCTGGTCGCGTTGAGCGCCGAGCGCTCGGTGGAGCTCGTGGTCGGGATTCTCGGGATCGTGAAGGCGGGCGGCGCCTATTTACCGCTCGATCCCGCCTATCCGCGTGACCGGCTCGAATTCATGCTCTCCGACTCGGGAGCGCGCGTCCTCGTGACGCACCGCGCGCTCGAGCAACCGCCGTCCGCTCCTGGGCTGGAGCTCGTCTTCGTCGAAGACACGCTGATCGAGCCGGACACCAATCCGCGCTCGGGAGCGCAAGCGCCGCATCTGGCTTACGTCATCTACACCTCTGGCTCGACGGGGCGTCCGAAAGGCGTGCTCGTGACTCACGGCAACGTCGTTCGCCTGTTCGAGGCAACCAACGCTTGGTTTGGTTTCGGTGCGCGCGACGTCTGGACCCTGTTTCATTCCTACGCTTTCGATTTTTCGGTCTGGGAGCTGTGGGGCGCGCTGCTCTACGGCGGTCGGCTGGTCGTCGTTCCGTATTGGATCAGCCGCTCGCCCGACGCTTTCCTCGAGCTGCTCTCCGCGGAGGGCGTGACGGTCCTCAACCAAACTCCGTCCGCGTTCCGACAGCTCGTGCATGCCGTGGTGGCCGCGCCCGTCGCACGCAAGCTTGCTCTCCGCTACGTAGTCTTCGGCGGTGAGGCCCTGGAGCTCCAAGGTCTACGCCCATGGTTCGAACGCTTCGGCGATCAGACCCCACGCTTGATCAACATGTACGGCATCACAGAAACGACGGTGCACGTCACGTATCGCCCAATCACTTGGCTCGAGGTTCGCGCGGGGCTCGGTAGCGTGATCGGAGTACCGATCCCCGATCTTGGGGTGCGCCTGCTCGACGAACAGCGCAATCAGGTCGCTCTCGGCGACCCGGGCGAGATCTACGTCGAGGGCGCCGGGCTCGCTCGTGGCTATCTGAATCGACCGGAACTCACTAGCGAGCGCTTCATCGAGCTGCCGGTGAACGGCGGTGCATCCGTGCGCTTGTACCGAACCGGGGATCTGGCGCGGCAGCTCGAGGGCGGCGAGCTCGAGTACCTCGGCCGTATTGACAACCAGGTAAAAATCCGAGGATTTCGCATCGAGCTCGGTGAGATCGAGTCTGCACTTTCGGAGCATCCAGAGGTGCAGGACGCGGTGGTCATCGCGCGCGAAGACACGCCCGGCGACAAGCGCTTGGTCGCATATCTGGCCTCGACGATGAGTAGCGGTCTGCTGGAAGAGCTCCGTACTCGGCTGCGCGGCCGGCTCCCCGACTACATGGTGCCGGCTGCGTTCGTGATCCTACCCAAGCTTCCGCTCACCGAGAACGGCAAGGTCGATCGGCGCGCGCTGCCCGCGCCCGACACGTCGCGTCCCGCGCTCGAGGCCGAGTACGTCGAACCCGAAGGCGCGCTCGAGACGGCCATCGCCTCGGTCTGGCGTCAACTCTTACGCGTCGATCGCGTGGGCGCCAACGACGGCTTCTTCGACTTGGGAGGTTCATCGCTGCTGGCGGTCGAGAGCCTGCAGGCGTTGCGGCGTGAGCTCGGTCGCACGGTGGCGGTCGTCACCCTGTTCCAACACCCGACGGTGCGCGGTCTTGCTCGAGCGCTCGAAGGCGGTGGCTCGACCAGCGCATCGCTCGACGCGGCCCGCTTGCGGGCCGAAAAACAACGCTCGGGCCGCCGCGACGGGATTGCAATCGTGGGGTTGGCCGGCCGTTTTCCGGGCGCCGCCACTGCGTTCGAGCTTTGGCAGAACGTGTGCGCCGGGATCGAGTCCGTCAAGACCTTCACTGATGCGGAGCTCGACCCGCGGGTGGCTGCGAGCGATCCACGCTACGTGAAAGTGCGCGGCGTGCTCGACGGAGCGGACCTGTTCGACGCGCCATTTTTCGGAGAAACACCCGCGCTCGCCGAGCTGATGGATCCACAGCAGCGTGTGCTGCTCGAGGTCGCCCACGCTGCGCTGGAGGACGCCGGCATCGTGCCCGAGCGCCACGGCACGTCGATCGGTGTATTCGCCGGCACCGGCCACAATACTTACCTCACGAAGAACGTGGTCAAGCGCCAGGACCGCATCGACGCTCTGGGGGAGCTCGCGATGACGCTCACCAACGACAAGGACTTCGTAGCGACACGTATCGCCCACAAATTCAATCTGACCGGGCCGGCCGTCAGCGTGCACACGGCGTGCTCCACCTCCCTGGTCGCAGTCAGTCAAGCCGTGGCGTCATTGCTCGCGCACGAGTGTGACGCGGCTCTGGCCGGCGCGGCGTCCGTGACTGTGCCGCAAAATGCGGGACACCTATACACCGAAGGCGCGATGCTCTCGGCGGACGGGCACACGCGCACGTTCGACGCGTCCGCAACCGGCACCGTCTTCAGTGACGGCGCGGGCATGGTCGTGCTCAAACGCCTGGCGGACGCCGAGCGCGACGGGGATCGCGTGTACGCGGTCATCCGCGGCGCCGCCATGAACAACGATGGCGCGGCAAAAGCCAGCTACACGGCGCCGAGCGTCGCCGGCCAGGCAGCGGTAATCGCGCTTGCACACGCCGTCGCCGACGTCGATCCCGCGACGATCTCCTATCTGGAGGCGCATGGAACCGCGACGCCGCTGGGAGATCCGGTGGAGGTCGAGGCGCTGACGCTGGCGTTCCGCGCTCGTACAGAGCGGCTGGGCTTCTGCGCCATCGGCTCGATCAAGAGCAATCTCGGGCATCTCACCGCCGCGTCCGGGGTAGCCGGCCTGATCAAGACCGCACTCGCGCTCTATCATCGCAAGCTGCCACCCAGCTTGTTTTTCGAACGACCGAACCCCAACATCGATTTTTCGGCGACGCCGTTCTTCGTGCAAACTCGCCTGGAAGATTGGGGCTCGCCGGAAGGCTCGCCGCGTCGAGCCGGTGTGAGCTCATTCGGCGTGGGTGGAACGAATGCGCACGTCGTCCTCGAAGAGGCGCCGGCAAAGGTTCCGAGTGGTGCGCATCGCGGCGTAGAGGTGTTGCTGGTGTCCGCCAAGAGCGAGGCGGCGCTGGAGCGTGCGTCCGCACGCCTCGCCGATTTTCTGCAAGCTGAACCGGAGATTTCACTCGCAGACGTCGCGTACACCCTGCAAGCTCGCCGGCCCCACTTCGCGCAGCGACGCTCGATCGTGAGCAGCAACACGGAAGATGCCGTCGCTAGGTTACGAGCAGCGCCGGACGCGGCCAGCCGTCGGAAGCTCGAGCGCCGCAGCGCGCAAGTAGCTTTCATTTTTCCCGGCCAGGGCACGCAATACGTCGGCATGGGCAAGGCGATCTACGAGCTCGAGCCCGTGTTCAAGCGAGCCGTAGATACTTGCGCGGAAGTTTTGCGCCCTCTACTCGGCCGGGACCTGCGGGCGGTCATGTTTCCGTCGCCGTCGGATGCGGCGAGCGCAGAGGCGTCGCTACGGCAGACGATGTTCACTCAACCCGCCCTGTTCACGGTGGAGTACGCGCTCGCCTCGCTCTGGCAGAGCTGGGGGATCGAACCCTCGCTGCTGGTCGGACACAGCGTGGGAGAGTTCGTCGCTGCCTGCCTGGCTGGCGTGTTCTCGCTCGAAGCTGCGGTAGAGCTCGTTGGCCAACGCGGTCGCTTGATGCAAGCTCTGCCCAGCGGCTCGATGTTGAGCGTGCGTGCCCCGGCTGCGGTCATCGAGGCGCGCTTGCACGGAAATCTGGCGCTCGCTGCCTCGAACGGCCCTTCCTTGTGCGTCGTGTCCGGGCCTACCCAGGAGATCGCGAGCTTTCAAGCCCAACTCGAGCAGGAAGGATTGGCGGCCAAACTCCTCTTTACATCGCACGCCTTTCACTCGTCGATGATGGATCCGGCCGTCGAACCATTCGCGGATCTGGTACGCGGCGCGAGCCCGCGAGCTCCGAGCATCCCGATCGTTTCCACGGCGACGGGCGCTCTGCTCACAGGCGAACAGGCCACCGATCCCATGTACTGGGCGCGCCACCTGCGAGTGCCGGTGCGCTTCATGGAGGCGCTGCGCACGGTCTGGGCCGATCCTTCACGCGTGTTGCTCGAGGTCGGGCCGCGCGGCACGAGCGCCACGTTGGCGCGTCAGCTAGTCACCGATCGCGCGCGCCAGCTCGCCATTTCCAGCTTCGAGGACCGCACGGAGCTGGAGTGGCCGTCGCTCGCTCGCGCGCTCGGGCAGCTGTGGCTGGCCGGGGTTGAACCAGATTGGGAAGCGTTTCAAGCGATCGGCCGACGCCGGTTGGTGTCCTTGCCCACGTATCCCTTCGCTCGCGACCGGCACTGGCTGGAGCCGCGGGCCACGCCCGCTGCGCGGGACCATACGCTGGTCGCTGCCGGCCAGAGCATCCGACCAAAGAACGGCGGTGAGCTCGCCGAACCGGACGCCTTGGCCGCTGTCGTCGCGGCGCAGCTCGAACTGATGGCGGCGCAGCTCGACGCGCTGCAAACCGTAACTGAATTTGACGCGAAACCCGACGCGGAGTGAGCTCGTCTTCTGCCCCTCAGCGCCGCAAGAGCCCGCGAAACTTCTTGAACACCCGCCCGCCGAGACCCGCTGGCTCCTGCGCGGACGAGCGGGCCTCAACGGCCGGCGTTGCTATGCCCTGACCGTCGATCTCGGCGGCAACCTGCTCCAAGGAGTTGAGCAGCATGACGCGTGGGCTCAAGCGCTTGTGCAGCCGCTGTTCGATGCGTTCGAGTACGCGGAAGCAAAGTAGCGAATGCCCGCCCAGATCGAAGAAATTGTCGTGGATGCCGATGTCCGGGAGATGTAGCGCGTCTGCGAACAGCTCCACCAACACGCGTTCGGTATCGCTGCGGGGAGCGACGCGCTCGTGTTGACGCTCGGTGTCTGCCGGTGACCGCAGTTGGCTCACATTCACGGCGCCATTTTCGCTCGTCGGGAAGTTGTCGAGCTCGACGAACAACTGCGGCACGAGTGCCTCGGGCAGACTTGC
>DASYCR010000876.1:0-1814 GCA_036500095.1 Polyangiaceae bacterium | reverse complement strand
AGGCATCGACCTTGTCGCACACGCCGCCAGCTGAGAGCCGCCGCACGAGCAGCGCGGCGATGACGTCGAGGCCAAGGTCGTCCGGCGCGAGGTATGGCGGCGTTTCCCAAACCTGCGCCGCAAAGCGAGCTGAAATGGCTGCTTCCATCACCAGGCTTCGCGGGCTCGTCGCCTGACGGGCGACGGTTGGCTGCGCGATCGGCGCGGAGGGCAACGGCCCGAAGTAACGCCGAATCGCCTGCTCCGCCAACTGCACGTCAACGTCACCGACCAGCACCAGCACGGCCGTGGCTGGATTGTAGAAGCGGAGCCGGGAGGCGGCGACCGCGGCTGTTACGGTCGCAAAGTTCGCAGGGCGTACTAACGCCCCGTAGGGATGCGCCCCTCCTAGCCCAACCCAAAATGGGGTTGCCGAGTTCGGATCCGTCACCGCCTTCGACAACAGCTTTGCGGCGCTGACTTCAGCTTGTTTGACGGCAGAGTCGGTCACTCCTCCCGCCGCAAAACCCATGCGATCGGCTTCGACCCAGAGGGCGAGTTCGAGCGCCTCGGCCGGGACTTCCAGGCTGAGCGCGGTCGTGTCGACCCCAACGCGCACGTGCGGCTCTTCGAACTTGAAGCCCGCGGCGTCGAACAAGCGCCGGCGCTCGCGCGACTGGACGTGCCGCGTTCCAAGCTTGGGCAGGAGCGCGCCGACGAGCTGCGCGAGCCCGGGTTGATCCGCGGGATCCAGCGCGTCACCGACGGCGTACTCGATATCGAGCGCGACTTGAGGCACTCGCCGATCGAGCGCGATCACGGCGCGCAAGCCGTTCGGCAACGAAAGCTCATGATAGCTCTCGATGCCTACCGAATAGTCGGTGGCACTCTCAGCTCGGGCGCGTCGCGTCGAAAACTCACACGCAATCAGCGTGAGAAAAATAGCCGCCCGCCAGACCCTGAGCCGCATCCAGGCTCATTTGTCCAGAGAGTGCTGAGGGCGTCAACTCAATTTCCGCGGGTCGTGCTGCTTGGCGCGGAGCTCGATCACGTTGCGATCCGGGTCCCGGATGAAGAGCGAGATCCCCGAACCGAGGCGCTGCGGGCCGCCGCTGAGCGGCACGCCGAGGCGCGCGAGTTCAGCCACGGTGTCCTCGATCGACGTGACCCTCAGTGCGACGTGCGTGTAGCCCGCGTGCTTTTCGGGTACGTCCATCAACACGTTTTGCGCGGCGCTCATCGGCGCTGCGTTGACGATCAGGTTGATCTCGACGTCGTGCTGGTTGCGCAGAACGACGACCGGATCGCCGTTGTCGGCTCGGTATACGAGTTCGAAGCCGAGCTGAGCATAAAACGCAACCGAGCGCGCTTCGTCCGCCACGCGAATGCCGAGGTGATCCACGGTGTCGATGACAATCATGAGCAGAGCTTAGCGCACGCGGCGGGGCTAGCGCGGTTGTCTCAGCATCGGTGGCATGGTAACTTTGTGGCTGCGCCGGGCCGGTGGCTGAAGGCGTGCTTGGAAGGAACGCGCTGCTCATGGCAGGAAATTGGAACGGCGCTGCGCGCCTCGTGTGGGTTCTCGGCGGGACGACTCTGGGTTCCCTCAGCGTACAGAGCTGTTCGGGCGCAACCCCTCCAACCTTGGAAGGCGCGCCCCCCGGGGTAGCGGGCAACACCGCGATCTCGGCGGGTGGCACGAGCAGCGGCAACGGTGCAGGCGCAATGGCGGGTGTGAGTGGCGGGAGCGCGGGGGTTGGTGGGAGCGCGAGTGGTAGTGCGGGAGCGAGTGGTAGTGCGGGGGCGAGTGGTAGTGCGGGGGCGAGTGGTAGTGC
>DASYCR010000875.1:0-6071 GCA_036500095.1 Polyangiaceae bacterium | reverse complement strand
GAGATTTGCCGATAAAACCTGAGGGCCGTCGTCGAGAGCGAGATCGAGCACGCCCAGGTAGCGCGCGAACGCTCCGGAATGCATGAGCGTGACCGGCCGCGGTGTACAGCCGCGCGCGGCTTTCAAGCGCGATCCGCAATCAAGAACGCTCAGCGCGCCGCTGGTCACGATGTGCTGGTGACCGCCGAGCACGACATCGAGTCCGCTCGTGTTGGCGATGAGTGCCTGATCCGCGTCGAGTCCCTGATGAGTCAGCGCGACGATCAAGTCGGTCGATGGACTCAGCCAATCAATCGCAGCTTGCACGGCATCTGCCGTCGCGACGGCAGTGACCCCAGAGGCGTCCGTGCCGTCAACGCGCCCCGCCGAGTCGATCGGATAGCCGACGCCGATCACGCCCACCGACAGCCCGTCCGCGTTCAAGATCGTCCAGGGAGCCAACTCCTGGCTGAGCGGAGAGCCGGCGTCCGCCTCGTAATTCGCCGCGAGCAGCGGGAATGAAGCGAACGCGCGATGCGCTGCCGCGAGCCCAGTCGAACCCAGCGCAAAATCGTGATTGCCGACGGTTGCGGCGTCGAGGCCGAGTGCACTCGCGACGCGCAGCTCGGGCTCGCCCTGAAAAATTGGGAACGTCGCGCCACCCTCGAAGAAATCCGCGCTGTCGAGGTAAAGCGTTCGATTTTGACCCAGGCGCGCCGAGCCCAACGCGGTCGACAAGCGGGCAGCTCCACCGACGCGAGTCACTTCACCGAGCGCACCGAGCCCGCGCGTCGCGTCGGCATCGCCGATCGCGAGGGGCTCCTCGAACAAATGGGAGTGGACGTCCGACGAGTGCAGGATGCGCAACGTGAGGGAGCCGTGGAGCCCGACTCGACCCGGGGCACTGCACGCACAAACGAGCCCGAGCGCCCCGATTCCGAAAAACACACGTCCCAGCACGCGCCCTCATCGGGCAGACGGCGGCGGAGTTGCGTTCAGCTCAAGGCTTCTAGGCGCGCGCCAAAGGCGTCGAGCAAAATCCGCTCGATGCCCTCCGCCGTGTGCACGCTCTGCACTTGCAGCGCGGCTTGCTCGGCTTCGGCCAAGGACACGCTGGCGATGGCCTCCCGCACCTCCGGAATCGCGGAAGCCTCCATGCTGAGCTCGCGTAGCCCCATCCCGATCAATAGCAGCGACGCCAGCGGGTCGCTCGCCATCGCGCCGCACAAGAGCACGGGCCGGCCATGCTTTGCGCCCGCGGCAATCACACCTCGAATCAGCCGCAAGATCGCCGGATCGAAGAAGGACGCCAAGTACGCGAGCTCCGGGCTCGAACGGTCCACCGCTAGCGTGTACTGGACGAGATCATTGGTGCCGATGCTCATGAACTCGGCTTCGACCGCGAACTCCTCGGCTAAAATGGCGGCCGATGGCACCTCGACCATGATCCCGAGCGGGATTTGCGGGGCGCGCGGCTGGCCGGCTCGATCCACCTCCGCGATCGCGCGGTCGAGCAATAGCCGCACTTCCCGGAGCTCGCCCAGAGAGGCGATCATCGGCACCATGATTCGCAATTGGCCGTGAGCCGAGGCGCGCACCATCGCGCGCAGCTGCGTCATGAAGATGTCCGGCCGAGCCAGGCCGAGGCGCACCGCGCGCAAGCCGAGCGCCGGGTTCATCTCCGATGGGACTTGAAACACGGAGACGAACTTGTCACCGCCGATGTCGAAGGTGCGAAGCGTCACGGGCAGCGGCGCGAGCACCTCCACCACCCTGCGATAGGTCTCGTATTGTTCGTCCTCGTTGGGCGCGTCGCTGCGATCGACGTACAAAAACTCGGTACGGTAGAGCCCGATGCCGTGAGCGCCCTGCTCCATCGCGAGCACGGCCTCCGAGGGCAGCTCGATATTGGCCCTGAGTTCGACCGGCACGCCACAGCGCGTGCGCATCGGTTGATCGCGGGCCTGACGGCGCGTGCGTGCCATCTCACTGAAGCGACCTGCGCGGATCGTCGTATCGCTGACGAGCTCCTCGCTCGGATTGGTCGAGACCTGTCCGCGAACGCCGTCGACCACCACCAGATCGCCGCTGCCGATGCGTTTGAGCAGCTGCGCGACACCTACGACTGCGGGGATCTCGAGCGCGCGCGCCAAAATAGCCGTGTGGCTCGTGCGCGTACCGACTTCAGTCACGATCGCGAGCACGCGCCCTTTGGTCAGCCCTGCGGTCTCGGCCGGCGACAGATCGTGCGCGATGAGCACTCCGGGCGCTTGCCCGTCCGGCAGCACGACAGAGCCGTGCTTGCCCGCGATCGTGCGCAAGAGCCGCTCCTGAACGAATTCGAAGTCGTGGCTACGCTCGGCGAGATAGGGGTCCCCGCTCTGACGCAGGCGCGCGGCCATCTCCGTCACCGTGAGATCGAGCGCCCACTCTGCGCAGATGCGCTGCTCCTGGATTTGCTGCACGACCGAGTCGCGCAAGAGCTCATCCTCGATCATCAGCACGTACGCCTCGAGGATTGACGTTTCGGCGCGCGTGGCCCCGCTCTTCACGGCCAGCATTTCGCGTAGCTCGTCCGCGGCGCGTATCACTCCATCACTGAAGCGCGCCACCTCTGATTCGAGTTCTTCCTCTGAGACGTGGCGACGCACGACACCGGAGCGCCTCGTGTCGATCACGATAGCGCGGCCGATCGCATAGCCGGCCGAGCCAGGAATTCCGTGCAGGGTGGCGCTCTGATCGTGTGTCACCGAATCCCCTCGACCCTTTCTACTCGTCCTCGCCGAAGCGGTTGTCGATCAGCTCGCCGATGCGCGCGACGGCTTCCGCGGCGTCATCGCCATCCGCCTCGACGTCGAGCTTGGTGCCTTTGGAGCCACACAAGAGCAGCACCCCCATTACGCTCTTGGCGTTGGCGGCCTGCCCGGCCCGACTGACCGAAATTTCACACGGATACTTGGACGCGAGTTGAACCAGCTTGGTCGCCGCGCGAGCGTGCAGACCGAGTTTGTTTTTGACCTCGAACGTGCCCCTGATCATCATCGGATGAAACCTCCTGTGTCCACTGGTGCATGATCTGGATCAGCGTTGGCGCCGATCGCGCTGACGCGATCCACGTCGCGGTGCACCACGTCCAGCGTGAGCTTGAGGCGCTTGCCGAGCGCAACCGCGATTTCGTCCGCTAGTACGACCGAGCGATGACGACCGCCAGTACAGCCGACCGCGACGGTGAGGTAGCTTTTTCCTTCACGTTCGAAGCGCGGCACACAAAATTCCAGCAAGTCTGCCGTACGCCGCAGAAACTCCTGAGCATCGGCTTGCCCCAGCACGAAATCGCGCACCTGTGGGCTCGTGCCAGGCAAGGCCCTGAGCGCGGCAACGAAATGCGGATTGTCCAAAAAACGCACGTCGAGCAGTACGTCCGCGTCGACGGGCGCGCCGAACTTGAAACCAAACGAAACCACGCGCGTCCGCATGCGCGGCTGGCGCCCGGCGCCTGGGCCAAATTGCGCTATGACTTGGCGCCGCAGGTCGTGCACACTGAGGCGTGTCGTGTCGAGCACCAGCGTCGCGCTCGCGCGGAGCGGCGTCAAAAGCTCGCGTTCGATGCGGATGCCGTCGAGCACCGCGCTCGCGCCCTGTTCGCTGCCCAGCTCGAGCGTCGTGCTGAGCGGGTGTGGACGACGCGTGCTCGAAAACCGGCGCAGCAACGCTTCGTCTGAAGCGTCCAAGAACAGCACGGAGAGCTGGCGCTCCCCAGCGATCGCCAAGGACTCGAGCACGCCGGCCGCGTCGTCCAAGAAACCGCGCACCCGCACGTCGATGCCGAGCGCTATCCGGCTCACCGATACACTCTCGAACGCGTCGAGCGTGCTCTTCATGACCGGCGTCGGCAGGTTGTCCACGCAAAAGAAGCCGAGGTCTTCGAGCGCGCGCACCGCGGTGGACTTGCCGGCGCCGCTCACGCCGGTCACGACTACCACCAGGGTTCGCGCCGCGTCGGTCATCTCCGCTCCGGCCCGACCGGCGGCGGAGCGGAGCTCTCATTCGGAGAGAGCACGCGAAACGAGCCACTCGGGGAGCGTCGCTCCTCGAGCCCCTCGGGCCGCAGCAGACCCTTCTCGACGCGCTCGACGAAGTCCCGCGCGGGATGGTGCCCGGCCTGGCGCAGAAGCTCGTTGCGCGCGGCGATCTCGATGATGGAGCTCATGTTGCGGCCCGGCCGAACCGGCAAGACCACTTCGCGGATCGGGACGCCGAGCAGCTCGCGATGCCGGTCCTCGAGGCCGATTCGATCGTACGGCGCGTTGGCTTGCCAAAGCTGTAGTTCGACGACCAAGTCGAGTCGTTTGCGCTCGCGAATCGCGGTCACGCCGAAAAGATCCTTGATGTTGAGAATGCCGAGCCCGCGCACCTCGATATGGTGTCGCAGGAGCGCCGCGGCCTGGCCGAAGACCATGCCCGGCGGTCGAAAGTCGCACTCGATCACGTCGTCCGCGACCAGGCGGTGCCCGCGCATCACGAGCTCGAGCGCGCACTCGCTCTTGCCGATGCCGCTCTTGCCGAGCAAGAGCACCCCAACCTCGAATACGTCGACCAACACGCCGTGAATCCGCGAACGCGGCGCGAGGCGCTCGTCGAGCAAGGTGTGCAAAGCGGAAATCACCGCCGAGGAACGCTCGGCGCACACCACGATCGGCGTCGAGGTTCGCTCCGCTTCGGCGCAGAAAGCGGCGGGGGGGTCGACACCGCGCGTGACCATCACGCAACAGACGTTGAGCGAAAACAACGCCTCCGCGGCCTTGCGCTGGGCGTCCGGCCCGAGCGACTCGGCGTAGCTGATCTCCGTTTCGCCGAGCACCTGAACCCGGCTCGGCACGACACCGTGAAGATGGCCGGCCAGCACGAGCCCAGACTTCTGGATGCGCGGGTGACGAATCTCGCGCAGCAGCCCGGCGGCGCCTCCGACCAGTCGCACGTTCAAGCCGAGTGCCGAGTCGTCGAGCAGATCTCGCACGGTGATGCCGTAGGAGAGCTGTTGCGAGGGCGGCTCGTAGTGCACGCGCTGCTACTTTCCGCTCGCGTCGTGAGCTGCAACCAGACCGTAAACCTCCTCGCGACTCGCGGCGGCGACCAAGCGAGTGCGCGTGGCCTCGTCGCGCAAGAGGCGCGAGATCCGCGCAAGCGTGCGCAGGTGCTCACCCGTGGCGCGCTTGGGGCCCACCACGCCGAAAATGATCGTCACGCGTCCGCCGTCGATGGCGTCGAACTCGATGCCGCGCGGACACAGCAAGAGCGCGGCCGCCTGATGCTCAGCGTCGTCGAGGGCCGTATGTGGAATGGCCACGCCGTCACCGATCCCGGTGCTTTGCAGGCGCTCGCGCTCCAGCAGCAGCTCTTCGACTATCTTCGCGTCGACGCCCACGGGCGATGCCATCATCGCCGCCAGCGTTTTGAGGGCTTCATCTTTGTCGTGGACGACCGAGCCGTCGTTGTCCACCACGATTCGATCGATGGTCAAGATATCGCAAAGTCGCATGTGAGCTCTCAGTTCGAGGGATCAGCGCGCCTTCTTGGCTCGCTTGGCCGGCGCGCTCTTTTTTGGACGCGCGGCGCTGGCTTCATCGCTCGTGGCGCGTCTGGCGGCAACTCGGGTCGTGCGCACCGAGTCCGAACCGCGACGCTTTGCTTGCTGCGCGCCCTTGGACGCGCGCACCTGACGCTCGAGCTTGCCCACTACGATGTCAATCGACGCATACAGGTCGTCGGAGCCCTCCTTCGCTTCTAAATGTTCCCCCCCGCTCGAGATGCGCACCTCGGCGACCTGCTTGAGACGATCGACCGAGAGGGTCACCTTCGCCGTCATCGGTTGACGCAAGAATTTCTGGAGCTTGGCGATCTTGGTAGTTGCATAGCGCTTCAATGCGTCGCTCGGGTCCACGTGGCGAAAGGTGATGCTGACGTTCATGGGTTCTCCTAAAACCTTGTCCGTACACTAGCCGAATTGTGCGCGCCTGGGGGAAGGCCACGCAGGGAGCGGGGCAAGCTGAGCATTCATCGCGTTGCAACCCCAACCAGCAGCCTCTTGGGGT
>DASYCR010000874.1:0-6477 GCA_036500095.1 Polyangiaceae bacterium | reverse complement strand
GTTGCCCTTCTTGTCGAGCACGACGCCGCGGTAGTGCGCGGAGTACGTGAACAGTTCGACGTACCCCCTCTTGTGTAGCGGCGTAGCGTGCCGCGCTTCGTTCGCCTCCGCCTCGGCTTGCTCGGGTGTCGCGCCGGGGTTCGGGATGGTGAGCACTTGACCCGGACGCAGCTTCACTCGCCGAGCGAAGCCGTTGGCCGCACACAAGGCTTCGACCGAAACTCGATAGCGTTTGGCTATCGACTCCAGGCGCTGACCCGGGGACACCTTATGCGTGCGCAACGTGGGCCGGCTCTCGCTGCAATCCTCGCGCTCCTTGCCGGCTGACGTTGAGCAGTTGAGGGCGGCGTTCTTGACCGGCGCGTCCGTCGGGTGTTGCGGGGGATACAGCTCGCGGGCGCGGCTGCCATCGGGGTCGTCCAGCCCGGGCACGACCAGCTTTTGCCCCGCTTTGAGACGCTCGCTCTTGCCGAGACCGTTGGCGTTGCGAAGCGCCTCGACCGTCACCTTGTAGCGCTTAGCGATCGACGCCAGGCGTTGGCCCGCGTACACGGTGTGAAACCGTTGCGGCTCGCCCGCCTCACGTGCCGCGAGCGAGGACGATGCGAGTGCGCACAGCGCAAACGCCAAGACGGCACGTGCCCAAAAAATGTGCGAACGAGTCATAGGCTGCGGGTCGCCGACCAATACAGCGATCTTCGACCCGGGGGCCAAAAATCGCGCGTTGCCGGGGCGCCTTCATAGCGCAGATTGAACGCCGGGACGCTCGTCACACACTCACGAAAATATTTTTTCAGCTCGCAACCGGACGGCGTTTGGCACCGACTCCTTGACACCCAATTTGTCGGACCCGACTATCGCGCTACTCCACCGGCACGGACATCATCCCACGCGCATGGCAGAACGCTATTTTTTCCAGGCACGGCTGCTCGTTGCCGCGGCGCTGACCGCCGGTTACGCGCGTGCCGAGCCCGGCAATACGCTGGAAACGGCGAGGCGCTTGTTCCACGAGGCGTCCGAGCTGGAGCAGAGCCAGGCCTGGAGCGCCGCGGCCGCCAAGCTGCGTGAAGCGCTGGCGATCAAGGACACCCCCGGTCTGCGCTTTCATCTGGGTCACTGTGAGGAGCAGAGCGGCGAGCTGGTCGAGGCACAGCGCGACTACCTGCGCGCCACGGCCCTGATCCAGAGCGGAGCGAGCGCCCCTGACGTCGAAAAGTTGTTGCCCGATGCCAGTGCCGCCCTGAAGCGCCGCATTCCAACCTTGCTGATCGTGCCTGCCGCGGGGCTGACCGACGCGCGTATCGAGGTCGACGGTGTGGCGCTCGATCCGCTCTCTCACGATCCGTTGTCGCTGAATCCCACGAGTCACCGCGTGGTGGCGACCTCGTCATCCGGCCAGCGCGTGGAGCAGGTCCTCACCTTGACCGAGGCCGAGCAGCGCGTGCTGCGCTTGGGACCACCGCCCGCGGCGGCGCCACCGCCTTCGCCCGCAGCAGCGCCGCCGGTGCCCATTTCCCAGCCAAAAACGCCGGTGAACGCGCCGCACTCCGGGAGTGCTGCGCGGAGCTACCTCTTGCTCGGTGAGTCTGCGCTGACGCTGGTGGGACTTGGCGTCGGCATTGGTTACGCGTTCGCGCGCTCGAGCGCGACGGACCGCGCGCTCGACGCGCAGCACGCGGTCGCGAGCGCCGCGATGGGTAACAGCGGAGCATGCGCGACGCCGAGCGGAGCGTTGGCTGGTTCCTGTCACGATTTCAGTGATGCCATCGACGCTCGCCAGCGCGACGGAACCATCGAAGTGATCGGTTTCGTCGGCGCGGGTGTGTCGGCGAGCGCGCTGGTGGCCACCTGGTTCTTCTTAGCGAAGCGCGACGCGCCCGAGCAGGCGCTTCGCTACACGCCTTGGCTGAGCAAGGACGCGTGCGGACTGCGCGGCACGTTCTGAACGTCCACGTACTCGGACCACGTTCGCTATTGGCAACTAGCGATCAGCGAGCAAAGTATTGAGTCGCGCGCTTGTGGCCTTTGGTGCGCAGCGACTTCTGTGAGAACAGCTTCTTTACTGGCAAATTGAGCTCGCGCGTGCTGATGCCCATGCCCGACGCGATCTGCTCGATGCGCTGACCTGGATTGCCCTTCACGTAGTCGAGCAGTTTGCCGGTTAGACGCTCGATCTCGCCGGGGTCGCGCTTCCGTCCTTTGCCGCGTTGACTCCCGCGCGTCGCGCGGCTTGCTCCGCCGCCACCGCCGAGAGCGTCGCGCACGGTCTCCATTGCCGACTCGCGAATCAGCGCACTCAGCTCTGCCGCGAAGGCTTCGACGCGGGCACGAATTTGATCAGTGACGGAGTATTTTGCCATGGGGCGCTCAATATTGCAGTCCGCAATGCGTTGTCAACGTTCGTACGATGCGTTGAGCGTGTTTGCAAAACGAAGAGTTCTAGATCGCGATCGCTCCGTTCGCGATGACACGTGTGTCGCGTGCGGCGGGCTAGCCACGCCGAGGTTCGTGTCGCTGTGATACGCCCTACGAGCGGCGCGCGTTGCGGCTTGCCGCTCGCTCGCTCGCGAGTCGTCGCCGATCGTCGCATTGGGAGCAGGAGCCGACGGGCCTGCAGGGGCTCCCAGGCCAATGCAACCGCGGAAAAACTGCGGGATTATTACTCGGCGACGGAAAGCCGGACCGTGGACTAGAGCAGCAGGTGTTCGAGTCCGGTCGATTGAAGCGACACGTGCGTAGGTTTTGCCTCGGCTCTTGGCGACGCGATCCTCGTGTGGGGAAGGTGCCCCCTTCAGCGCAGGGATGGAGTGCGCCGCGAATCAACGATTGGCCTGAGCGCGCCGGCGACCCACAGTGACGACAAGTGTGAGGAGCACGCTACCTAGCAGCCCTACTGTAACCAACGCGAGCGAATTGGGCTTCATCTTTGTTTGGCCCTTTGTCGCCGAGTGGCGAGCTGCATTCGAGCGTTTGGACCCGATGTTCTCCTTTACATGGAGAGGACGTGGGCGTTATTCTGAATTCCAATGTCCGATGGCGCATCGACGCCGACATCAGCTGAGGCCTTTCGCGACAGAGTCCGAAATGGCTGTCGGCTGTGGTCCGCCTATTCGAGCAAAGTTTGGATGCCATTCAGTTGTCCTGTCGACGTCGACGACGAGTCTCTTCTCTTGTTGGTGGAGAGTTGAAGAATGAAAAGTACCCTTTCTCGGTTTGCGGTCGGTCTGTGCGTCTTGGCTTCGGCCGCTGCCTGTAGCGGCAGTGACGGCAGTTCCTTGTTCAGTCCGCCGTCCGGTTCGAGCGGTTCCGGTGGGCTTGGCGCTGTGGGGGGCGCCCAAGGCTCTGGCGGAAACGCGGGCCAATCCAGCGCTGGAAGTAGCTCGAATTCGGGCGGATCCGGGCAGGCGGGCGGTGCGGGAACCGGCACTGGGGGCTCTGGCGTGGGTGGAGGAACGGGAGCGGCTGGTGGGTCGAGCGGCGTGGCTGGTGGAGCGAGCGGTTCGGCCGGAGCGAGTGGTTCGGCCGGAGCGAGTGGTTCGGCCGGAGTGAGTGGTTCAGCTGGGGCCGCCGGATCCAGTGGAGCGAGCGGCGGAGCCAGTGGCGCTGGTTCAGGTGGTATTGCTGGCTCGAGTGGTTCGGCCGGGGCGAGCGGTTCGGCCGGAGCCAGCGGTTCGGCCGGGTCCAATACATCGGGCGGAGCGAGCGGCTCAGCCGGTTCCGCGGGCACAGGCGGAGCCGGTGGCAAAGGCTGCATGAGCAGCGCCGATTGCGTGGCGACATCCTTTTGCTCCAAGACAATGTGTGCCCAGCCCGGCAAGTGCATGGACAGGCCGACGAACTGCAACGGCCAAGCGACCGCGGTTGTTTGCGGTTGCGACGGGATCACTTACCTGAATGCGTGTCTCGCTCATGCGGACGGCGTGAGCACTCCGCAGCTGTCGATCGGCTCCGATGGGGGTGGGTGCTCGCCGGCGTCGGCCGCGACCGTCACCTGCACGCAGGCCGACGACGAGGCGTGTACCAAGCACTCGGACGGCTCGGCGCGCGTCGGCGGCAAGTGCGGCATGCTGGCCGCTGTCACGGACCTCACCTGTGCGGCGCCCACAGCCGTGTGCTGGGTCGTGCCCGCGTCGTGCCCTGGTCAGGACATGAACACCGAGGTCTCCTGCGCGAACGCAAAAGCCTGTGGGAGCGTGTGCGACGCAGTGACGACTCAAACGCCGTACCGTCAGGGCGCCTGCGGCGTCATCATGCCCTAGCCCCGCCTTCTGAGCGGCGCTTCGATAAGCGATCCGGCCGTCTGACCGTGGCGCCTGGAATTGGCGCTCGATCACGCCTGTAATGCTACGATGCGGTCGCTGTCGTTGGCCGCGTTTGGCCGACCGACGCACCTGGTTTCGCGCCCGGTTTCCCTCGGAAAGACATGGCCCTACCTCGAACCGCGCTCGCGGGACGCTATCCATTTGCGGGTCTGTTGAAGAGCAGCCAGGCGAACCCGCGCTGGGTCGCGACCGAGATGGAGGGCAAGCGACGCGTCGTGGCCGGTGTGGCCGACGCCGGGCGGCTGGCCACTTTGGACGCAGCTCGAGGCGTGAAGCACCGTCACCTCGCCGCGATCATCGACGTGCTGCGGGACGTCGATCCGGCGGCTCTACCCGAGGGCGCGACGCTGAGCGTCGGGGCGGGTGTAGTCGTCGCTGAGTTCGTACCGGGCAGCACGCTGCGCAGCGAGCTGCTCAAAGGGGGCATGAATTCGGTCAAGGTGGTGGCGTGGCTCTTGCGCCTCGCGGACGCCGTGCAAGCGCTCCACGCGGCGGGCGCCGTTCACGGCGCGATCTCCCCGCGCAGCGTGATAGCGATTCCCGAGGGACGTCCAATCGCGCCGGTGCTGTCGCAGGTGGTCGCCGCGCCGATTGGCCCGTTCTGTCCGCCGGAGCGCTTGAAAGGGGCTGCCGAGACCGCGCCGGACGACGTCTGGGCTCTGCACGCCGTCCTGTACACCGCGCTGACGCGCGAGCTACCGTACAACGCCCCGACTCGCGACGCGCTCCTCAAGCAAATGCTCGCGGGGCGGCCGAAACCGCTCTCGGCTTTCGGCATCGACGAACCTGTCTTGCAGGAAATTCTCGATCGCGGCCTTTCCTATGAGAAGCGCGTGCGCGTGACCGAGCTGCCGGAGTTCGTCCAGCTGCTCGATGGCTGGGAGCGCGACGCGCGGGCGATGCCCTCCAAGCGGCAAATCCCCCCGCGCCCGGCCACGCGCGGCTTGATGGATATCGTGGGTGGTACGGGACTCGGTAAGGAACGGGACGACGGGATCGTCATCTACGATCGCGAGCTGCCAGACGACGAGGGCGCCGATCTGTCACCGAAGCCGAGCGAGTCGTCACTGGTTCCGCCCGTGGTGGCCGCTGTGGCTGCGCCGGCGCCCGCCACCGGCTCCTCGCCGAACGCGGCCCCCATTCCGACGGGCGCTCCTCCCGCGGTCTCTGCCACTGCCACGCCGATCGCGGCGGGTTCATCGCCCGTTGCGGCTGGGGTCCCAGCGACGCCCAAACGGCCTTCGATCAATCCGTTCGAGCGCAAGCGCGCGATTTGGCCCCTGCTCTTGATTGCAGCGCTGGCCAGCGGCGGGCTAGTGTATCTCGCGGTCGCTCCGGACGCACCGCCCGCCAAGCCCAAGGTCGAGGCGCTGGCCCCTCCGCCTGTCGAGGATCCCACGCAGCAAGTCGCGGAGCGACCCAAACGCAGCGCGGATGAAGAGCGTGACGCTTGCGTCGCTTCGTATTTCGAGGACGGGGCGATCGACGGAAAGCCGCATTTCGACTTTTTGTGCGCAGAGGAAGATTTTCGCAAGCCAACGAGCAAGCTGTTCGAGCTGGTGCATCCGCCGGCGACCAAACCCGAGGGCGGCGTCGCGGACGACTCGGGAGCCCCGCCAGACATCGTGCACGTGGATGGCGGCTCGCGCGCCAGCTACGGTCTCGAGTGGTACGAATTGCCCGCGGCAGCCATCATTCGCAAGAACTGCTGCCCTGGCGCAAGCGCGCCCACGCTGCCGGAAACGGGAGGCTGGTGCGAACAGCTCGAGGGCGCCGTACGGCGCATCGCCGACAACAGCAGCAAGGCGGGCGATCTCGCCCCCGACGCGCGCACGTTCGACAAAGCGGTGACCTGTCTGTTCGCGAACAAGCTGGCGCGGCCCTACGAGTACGACAAGCCGACGACCGACGCGAATCGCGCGGCATTTCAGCTGTTCTTGAGCCGCGCCGCGATCAGCGAAGCGCGCCGCTGAGAGCGCCATGCACAAGCTCGTCGTGCTCGACGGCTACACGGTGAATCCTGGAGACAATCCGTGGACGCCGCTCGCCGCGCTGGGTGAGCTCGTGGTGTACGAGCGCAGCACGGACGACGAGATCGTGCCGCGTGCGCTGGGCGCCACGGTCGTGCTCACCAACAAGACGCCGCTCACCGCGG
>DASYCR010000873.1:0-2977 GCA_036500095.1 Polyangiaceae bacterium | reverse complement strand
GCCGTTTCCGGCTTTGCCCGCGGAGCCCGCGTTGCCGCTCGTGCCGCCCGCACCGGCGCCGCCTGCGCCCGAGCCGCCGTTGCCTGAGCCGCCGTTGCCGCTGCCGGCATTGCCTGAGCCGGCATTGCCTGAGCCGGCGTTGCCTGAGCCGGCGTTGCCTGAGCCGGCATTGCCGCTGCCGGCATTGCCGCTGCCTGCGTTCCCAGTGCCCGCGTTGCCTGAGCCCGCGTTGCCTGAGCCCGCATTGCCGGACCCCGCGAAACCGCTGCCTGCTTGGCCAGCCGTACCACCGGTCGTTGCGGCGCCGCCGCTACCCGGGTTACTGCCGCCGCTCGCGCCACTCCCGCTTGCAGCCGAGGCGCCGCCAACGCCGTTCAGGCCGGCACTGCCACCGGTTGTGGGACCAGCGCCGACGCCCGACGTTGCGCCACTCGCCCCGCTTGCGCTGCCGCCGCTGCTCGTGTCATCGCCGGTATCGCCTGGCGGCAGCACACCGTTGACGGAGCAGCCCACGAGCACGACTCCTGCGGCAAGAAATGTGGAGCCAAGGAAGAAACCAACCGAGCGTGAGCCAGAAACGCGTAGGGTCGACACTTGCGATGAATGCCCGCGACCGGAAGCCGTGATCACGAGACGCTCGCGGGCGGCACTAGAGGCCGAAAGTGATAGGACAATCTCTCATTATGAGAACAAGCTCAAATCCACGGCGTTAGCCATGCGCCGGTAACCGGCGGGGTTCAAGTGCAGGTGATCGCCGCAGTCGAACTCGGTGGCGAGCGAGTCGGGATTTTGGGGGTCGCGCAGCGCGGCGTCGAGGTCGATCAGCGCGTCGAAGTGGCCGGGCGCGCGGATCCACGCGTTGACGACGCGGCGCGCTGCTTCGCGCTCGATGCCGAAGTAGTGCGAGCCACCGATCGGCAAGATCGGGACGCCGTAGGCGAGCACGCCGCGCGCGTGCGCCGCGTCGATCATGCGGCGGTACGCGGCGATCACGCGTTCGGCGACGTCGCGTGACGTGCTGCCCCCGAGATCGTTGACGCCTTCCAGCACGATCAGCCAGCGTACGCCGGGCTGGTCGAGCACGTCGCGCTCGAAGCGTTCGAGCGCGGTCGGGCCGAGGCCGCCGCTCTGCAGCGCGTTGCCGCCAATCCCTTGATTGAGCACCGCGACGCCGGCCGTCGCCGGGTTCGCTCGCAGGCGCCGCGACAAGTTGTCGGGCCAGCGGTCATTGCCGTCCGTGGTCGAGCCCCGACCGTCCGTGAGCGAGTCGCCGAGCGCGACGACGGCGCGGTTCGCGCGCGCCGTGAGCACGTCGATGCCGGCCAAGACGTACCAGTGCTCGACACGAAGCGCATCCGGCAGGCTCGCCGCGTCTGCTCGATCGCCGGTCGCTAGGAACGAAGTCGTCCGCGAACCCGGGTGCCCGCTGATGTCGCGCGGTACTTCGCCGAACGCGATCGTGAGCGCCAGCTTCTGCAGCGGCAATATCGGATATTCGAGCGGGTCTGAACTGCGCGCCTGGCCCGCCGGAATGCTGACCGACGCCGCTCCGTCGAAGGTCAGCCGGCGACGACTCGCGACGTCGATGCCATGCTCTGCGCTGGATTTCGCGATCTCCAACGCGCGCAGCATGAGCGGCCGCTCGCCGTAGGCGTTCGAGAGCCGGACGCGCAGGGTGCTTCCGCCGATGGACGTCAGCACGAGCTGTCGCAAGGTACTGTCGCCGAGCGGCGCGGGCGGCAGGTTCTGCGGCTCGGTCAGTTGCGGCGCCGCGCTCCAAGTGCCGACCCAGTGCAGCGTCGGATCCGCGACGCTCACACGCTCGTCGCTTTGAGCGCGCGCGGGGTCTCGTGCGAGGCGCGTGTGGGGCGCTGATCGCTCAGGTACTCGCGCGGTCCGCGCCCGAAGCGCGCCCGAAATACGCGATGGAACTGCGCGTAGCTGCCGAACCCCGCGTCCAGGGCGGCGTCCAGCAGGTTGTGGGCGTCCGCGTCGATCCGCTCGAGGAAACGCGCGAGCCGGAGTTGGTTGCGGTACTCGACGAGCGAGGTGCTCGAGTCGCGTTTGAACGCACGGTTCAGCTGGCGCGTGCTCACTTTCAAGCGTTGCGCCAGCGCGTCGCAGGACAGCGTCGGGTCTTGCACCAAGAGCTCGGTGACGGCCGGCACGATACCCGCGGACCGCTCGTTCTGGAGCGTGCTCGACGTCATCGGCACGAGCAAACCGCGGCAAGGCTCGAGCGCGCGGCCAAGCAGCGAACACAGAATGGCCGCCCGCGATTGCTTGGCTTCGTCGAGCGGCGCGTGGCTGAGAGCGGTGTCGTTGAACAGGATCCCGAGCGGTCCGCGCAAGCCCATGATCGCGGTGCAGGCGACCCAGCCACGGCCCAAGACCCGTGTTTCGCCGTTGCTCTCGGCGATCTGCGGGCAATCCTCGTACACCGTCCAGGGAAAGCCGGCGTCCGCGCGCTCGAACGTGGCGCGATCGATGGCTCCGAATTCGTAGGTGAGTGAGCGTTCGTCGATGGTTTGGCCGTGCGCGTCCGTGCCGAAGGTGCCGACCATCGCGCCGTGTTTTTCGTCGAGCAGGTAGATCGCGGCGCGCTCGAGCTCGATCACCGAACGCGCAAACTCCACCGCGTGTCGCAGGGTTCGGTCGAGCGTGGCCGGCGAGGCCGCGGTCATCAGCTCCGCGGTGAGCGCGGCCAGGCCCGAGGGCGCGCTGGCGTCCGGGGCGGGCTGGGTCGGCGTGCGTTGCCCCGGAACGATTTGGTTCCAGTCGATTCGCCGACGTCCTGTGCGTTCAGCCACGCCTCAGGATACTCCGGGGCGCGTCGCCCGCAAGAGCAAGTTCGGCGGGTTTTGCTTACCTGAGTAGAAAGCTCATCAGCTCGCCGCGACCGGAAATATTGAGTCTGCGAAAGATGGCGGAGACTTGATTGGCGATCGTGCGCGTCGAAGTGTGACGCGCGTGCGCG
>DASYCR010000872.1:0-5057 GCA_036500095.1 Polyangiaceae bacterium | reverse complement strand
TCCTTGAGTGTGGGAACGGTTTCAGTGTGTCCGCTGCGTCTTGCGCTGGCGCAGGTGGGCGAGCTCCGGCCCTGTCTGTTTTCTGACGCGGGCGGGCTCGTTGCGTGGGGAACTCATACACAAGCCGCGCGCCAGGAAACTGTTTTGTATGCCGGTGTCGGTGCGTCAGCACAGGCGTCTCTTCAACTAGGTGAAGTCCTGGAGATCATTGTCGAAGGGGGCATAGGGCATCCCCTGGTTCGCGACGAGTTCGTGTTCCTTCCCGACAGTTTTTTCACCACTCCCCAGGTATACGGCAAAGGTTCCGTTGGTTTGGCAATACTCTTGCCGTGATCGAACGGGAACGGCGGGGCATTACACGATATGCTCGAACTCGTGGCATCCGAGCCGATTGAGACCGCACCGAGCGAGGCGTCACGCGCCCGCCTGGAGCGGATGTTCAACGAGCATCACGACTTCATTTGGAGACTCGTGCGCCGTCTCGGTTTGAGTGCGGGCAGCGCGGACGACGCCGCCCAACACGTGTTTCTGGTCGCAGCGGAACGGCTAGCCGACATCAAGGTCGGTAGCGAGCGCGCGTTTCTGTTCGGTACCGCGCTGCGCGTCGCCCGCTCCCAATCACGCAGTGATCGCCGTTGGGTGTTGGAAGAGGACATGGATTTCCGTCGCTCTCATGTGCAGCGTCCGGAGGATCTCGCCGATCAACGGCGCGCGATCGCGCTGATGGATCGCATCTTGACCGGCATGGCGCTGGACTTGCGCACCGTGTTCATCTTGTCCGAGCTCGAAGGCATGACCATGCCGGAGGTCGCCTCGCTCGTCGAAATTCCCGTCGGGACCGCGGCGTCCCGCTTGCGCCGCGCCCGTGAAGCCTTCCGCACTGCCGTAGCTGCCACTGAATCCAACCTGCAACCTGGAATGAAGCCATGAGCGATCTGAAATTGGTCGCGCCCGACCAACCCACTCCCCTCGAGAAGCTGCTGATGAATGCCGTGAGTAACGAGCATCCTTCGGCGGACCAACGCGCGCGCGTTCGACTCGCGCTCGGCCTGGCGCCGATCGTTGCCGTACCGGCCGCGATCCAGCCTGCGCTGAAATCATCTTGGCGCGTCTTCGCCAAGGTAGCCGTCGGGGGAGCCGCGGTCGCAGGCGCTGTCGCAGCCGTGTTGTTCGTGCGTGCTCCGCACGTACCCACACCGTTGCCCGTCACGCCAACCCACGTCGCGACGCCTCCAGTCGTGGCGGCACCGGAGCCCGTGCCGGCTCCGCTCGCCGCGGACCCGGCTCCACCAGTGATTCAGGCCGACGATCTGGCCGCCGAACCCAGCGCGGACAAAGCGCCGGCGGCCGCGCGCGGCGCGTCCGCAAAAGCGGAGGATCCGGATCTGGCTGGGCAAATCCTGCTCATCGAGCAAGCTCGCAAGGCGATCTCTTCGGGCAACGCCGTCAGTGCGTCGCAGGCGCTCGACAGCTACGCGGTGCAATACCCGCGCGGCAGCTTCGGCCAAGAAGCGTCCGTGCTTCGCATCGAAGCCATCGATCTGCGCGGCGATCACGCGCAAGCCACGCAGCTCGCGCGCGCGTTCCTAACGCGCTACCCCAAGAGCCCGCACGTCAGCGTCATGCAGCGGATCGCGGATCGCTAGACTGCGTATCAGCTCAATCCTTGGAAATCCGAGTGCCACCCGCGGCGCTGCTCTCGTAGCAGGCCTCGACGAGCGCCATGGTCTTCAGCGCGTCCGTGGTGCGCGTACAAAGCTCGTCGTCCTCACCGGCCACGAAGCGCTGCAGGTTCGAGATCGTTCCTTCGAAGGCACACGGAAACCAAGAGCCGCGTAAGGCGACGCTCTCGAAGCGACCTCCGCGCTTTGCCAGTTCGAGCGAGTCCGGTAGGCCGCGTGGATAGTCGAGGTTCACGCCCATCCGCGCGACGGCGGCGCCCTCGGTGCCCTCGAGCTTGAGCTCGGACATGGCGTGCTCAGGGCCGTAGTCGTGTGCGTGGTTGACCGAGACGAGCACGCGACACCTCTCGCCGTAGTCGAGAATGATCGCGCTGCGCGTATCCGCGTAGTCGGGGAGCGAGGGGTGCCGCAGCACTTTGCACAGCACGCCGCGCGGCTCGCCGAGCAGTGAGCGGATCAGATCCAGGTAGTGAATCGAGTGATATAGAATCTCGTGCCGCGCGAGCCCCTTCAAGAACGGCCACAGTTGCCAGGGCGTGTACGTGTTGACGCGCACCTCGACGTCCACGAGCTCACCGAGTAGCCCGCGGCGAACGGCGGCGGCCAGCGCGAGCATGTTGGGGCTGAAGCGCAGTTGAAAATTCACCGCCGCGGTCAGCTGGCGCTCTTCACACAGCGCGGAGATCTGTCCGGCCTGCGCGAGCGTCTCGCCCATCGGTTTTTGGATCAGCACGGCGGAGCGCTCGGGCAGGGCGGCGATCACCGACGGCACCGCGCGCGCCGGAACCGCGACGTCGAACAGCGCGCCGGGTTCCGACGCGGCCTCCGCCAGCGAGCCGTAGGTCCGCTCGACGCCGAAGCGCGCGGCGACGGCGGCGGCGCGCGCGCCGTCGAGATCGAACAGGCCGCGCACGGGAACGCCGATTGCCGAGTACGCCGGCAAATGCGCGTTCTCCACGATGCCGCCCGCGCCGATCACGACCACTTTGCGCGGCGCGCTCGGCCGTGGCCAGGCTTGCTCGAGATCGCTGACGGGCGGCATCCGCTGTGATAAGTATTATCACATACGGTAACGAGATGTTCGAGCTTTCAGGAAAAACCGCGTGGATCACCGGGGCTGGCTCCGGCATTGGGCGCAGCATGGCGGAGCTATTCGCCAAGCAGGGCGCCCAGGTGCTCGTCCTGGATCTGAACGCGCAGGCCGCCGAAGAATGCGCGGAACAGATCCGCACCGCCGGTGGGCGCGCGTCGGCTCTTGCGCTCGACGTCGCGGACGGAGCCTCGGTCAAGAGCGTGTTCGACCGCGGGCTCGGCGAGCTCGGGCGCGTCGACATCTTGGTGAACAGCGCCGGCATCGCACACGTGGGCACCTTGCTGTCCACGTCCGAAGCGGACTTCGACCGCCTGTATCGGGTGAACGTGAAGGGGACGTTCTTGTGCTCACAGGCGGCGGTGCCTGCGATGCTCGAACGGGGCGGCGGCACCATTTTGAACATGGCCTCGATCGCCTCCTTGATTGCGCTCGAAGATCGCTTTGCCTACGCCATGACCAAGGGCGCCGTGTTGACCATGACGCGCTCGATCGCGCTCGACTACATGGGTAAGATCCGCTGCAACTGCTTGTGTCCGGCGCGTATCCACACGCCGTTCGTCGATCAGTTCGTGGCCAAAAACTATCCCGGCCGCGAGCGCGAGAAGTTCGCCGAGCTCGCTGCGTATCAGCCGATCGGGCGCATGGGCACGCCCGAGGAAGTGGCTCAATTTGGCCTGTATTTGTGCTCCGACGAGGCTTCCTTCGTAACCGGCGGCGCGTTTCCAATCGACGGCGGAGTCACCGTCCGCTGACGCATTTTTCGAATCAAAAAAACCATGAAGATCAGCAAAGTCACGACTCAGCTCCTGCGCGTGCCGCTCAAGCAACGCACGATCACCGACTCGCAGTCCAAGGTCGAGTCGGTCGAATTCCTGCAAGTCGTGCTGGAGACGGACGCGGGCATCACCGGTTACGGCATGAACTGGAGCTACACCACGGGCTTGCGCGCCGCCCAGGTGGCCGTGGACGAGAACTACGCGCCGCTGCTCAAGGGTGAAGACCCGGCGCTGCGCAAGGAGCTCGTGCGCCGCTGCTACTACTCGAATCACTTCGTCGGTCGCGTGGGGACGACGGCGGTCGGGCTCGCGGCGGTCGAGTTCGCGCTGTGGGACATCGCCTGCCGCGCGGTGAAGCTGCCGCTCTGGCGCTATCTCGGCGCGTGCCGCGAACGCGTCAAGGCTTACAGCACCGATGGCGGCTGGCTCAGCTGGAGTGAGGAAGACCTGATCCGGGACGCGACGCGCCTGGTCGAGCGCGGCTTCGACGCGGTCAAGGTCAAGCTCGGCCGTCCAGATCCGAGCGAGGATCTCGCGCGCGTGAAGGCCGTGCGCAAGGCGATCGGCCCGAAAATCCGGCTGATGACCGACGTCAACTGCGCCTGGTCGCTCGGTACGGCGCAATACTGGGGCAAGCGCCTGGAAGAGCACGAAGTGTTTTGGCTCGAGGAGCCGATGCACCCGTTCGACGTCAAGAGCCACGCCGCGCTCGCGCGCGCGATCTCGGTGCCGATCGCGCTCGGCGAGACCGTGTACACGAAGTACGCGTTTCGCGACTTCATCGACGCCGGAGCCGTCCACGTCGTGCAGGCGGACGCCACAAAGCTGCTCGGCATCGACGAGTGGCTGGAAGTAGCGGCGCTCGCCAGCGCGGCGAACCTGCCGGTGATCCCGCACACCAACGTTCAGCACACATTGCACGTGCAATTGGCCGCCGCCACACCCGCGGTGATGATGGTCGAAAATTGCTACGAGTCGATCGCCGATATTTGGGAGGAACCCATCTACGTCAAGGACGGCTACTACCCGCTGACGGACGCGCCCGGGGTGGGGCTCAAGATCCGTGAGCAGGTCGTGAAAGAGACGCGCATCGCTTGAGCGCCTGGGCGCGACGCAACAACCTCTTAGAGAAAGCATGAAGAGCCCGAGCGAAAAGTCCCAAAGTGACGTGCCCGCCCTGGATCGCGGACTCGACGTGCTCGAGCAAATGGCGGTCTCTGCCGACGCTTTGTCGCTCACGCAGATCGCGCGAGCCGCGGGCCGCACGGTCTCGGAAGTGCAGCGCACCGTGGCGCGCTTGACGCGCCGCGCGTACCTGGTGCGCGACTCTCAAGGTCACTATCGCTTGAGTACCAAGCTGTTTCGCCTGGCCACCACGCACCCGCCGTTCCGCGACTTGGTCGCCCGCAGCATGCCCGCGATGCATGGTTTCACGGACGCAACCAGCGAGTCGGTGCACCTCGGGGTGCTCAGCGACGATCTGCTGCTGCTCGTCGCGCAGGTGGA
>DASYCR010000871.1:0-1697 GCA_036500095.1 Polyangiaceae bacterium | reverse complement strand
CAATTCCTCGGAGGTTGCGCGCTTCACAGCCGCGGAGCAGACCTGCGAGTCGCAATATCCCAAGTGCGGCTGCGCCGAGAGTGCAACCATGACCGACACCGGGCAGGTCGTCACCGGGCAAACGGCGCCGGTCGAGTGCTTGTCTGGCACGTGCACCACGTACACACCGTAACGCGATCGCGTGATGCTTCGTTTACTCCGCCTCGGCAGCAAAGAGCAGGTCCGCGACGAGGATCACGTGGACCCGTTGCGCGCGCTTGCTGCTGCCGCTCGGGCGGGTGACGTGCGCGCGCAACGGACCTTACTCGTCGAGCTCGGTCCGTCACTGCTACGCACCGCCCGCGCCGTCCTCGGCGCTGCCCATCCGGAGCTCGAAGACGCGCTTCAAGATGCCATGACCGCACTGTTCTTGGCTTTGCCGGGCTTCCGGGGCGAGTGCACGACGCGGCACTTTGCGTGTCGCGTCGCCGTGCAGAGCACGCTCAATCTGCGGCGGCGTTCTCGTTACCGAACGGCTCGCGCCGTCCCCAACCCAGATGCAGCGCTCGGTGAGGCCCGAACGAGCGAACCCTCGCCGAGCGAGAGCGCGCTCGCGACCCAGCGCCGCGAAATCCTGCGCGAGCTGCTGTGCGAGCTACCGGCGATGCAGGGTGAGGTTCTGGCGCTCCACGTCATGCTTGGCTTCACAGTCGAGGAGACAGCGGCAGCGGTGGGCGCGCCGGCGAATACGGTGCGGAGTCGTCTGAGAGCGGCGCTTGCCACCTTGCGGCGAGCGATCCAAGACGACGCGACGAGGCTGCAAGTGCTGAGGGAGGAAGCATGACCGACTCGCGCCCGGGCCGCTGGATCGATGCGGAGGATTTGAGTGCTCGTTCCCGGCGTGGCAGCGTGTCGGCGGCCGAACAGAACGGGCTCGATCGCGCGCTCGAAGCCAGCCAGACGCTCGCGGCCGCGCATCGGCTGGGCTTGGAGTTCGACCGCGTGACGACCGTCTGCGCGGGCGATGAGCAGCTCATTTTGCGCTTGGTCGAAAGCACCCTGAAGGCGTCAACGAGATCTAGTGGTGGAGCCCGGCGCCGTTGGCTGTTGCTCGGCTTGGCCGCGACGCTCGCGTTTTCGGGCACGGCACTCGCGTGGCACCAGTTGCGCCGCGAGCGGGAGCGACCCATCGCAAGCTCCGTCGCACCTGGCTCCACGCGACGCACGGCGCCAACGAGCGTGCGACCAGTCGTCGAGCCGACGCCCTTGCCGACGGAAACACCCGGTGTTCGGTCCTCGCCAGCGCCGCTCGAGGTCGCATCCGTCGAGCCCCACAAGCCGGCATCCGAGTCGGCGCGCCTCGATGGTCCGGCAGAGAGCGCAGCGCCGGACGCCGCCGCGCTGTTTCGTGAAGCCAACGCCGCGCGGCATGATGCCGACTTGGCAGGAGCCCGATCGCTCTATTTGCGGTTGGAGCGCGAGTTTCCAGAGGCTTACGAGTCGCAACTCTCGCACGTCTCGTTCGGCAGGGTGCTGCTCGCGATGGGCCGTCCGGCGGAGGCGGAGCGTCAGTTTGCGCTTTATCTGCGCAGCGGCGGAACCTTGAGCGAAGAGGCCATCGTGGGCCGCGCTCGGAGTCTGGCCGAGCTCGGGCGCGCCGCCGAGGAGCGAAAGCTTTGGGCAGCGCTGCTCTCGGAGTTCCCATCCAGCGTGTATAC
>DASYCR010000870.1:0-8763 GCA_036500095.1 Polyangiaceae bacterium | reverse complement strand
ACGCGCAAGTCGACGTGCGCGTTGACGACCTCGAGCCGCGCGCGCGTGAGATCGGTCTCCGAATCCGTGACCTCGATCATCGTGGCCTTGCCGCTGCGGAAAAGCTCGCGTCGCACGCGGTAGCTCTCTTCGGCCGCGGCGAGTCCCTGGCGCGTGGAGTCGAGCGCGAACAGGGCTTCGTTTAGGGCGTTCATGGCTTGATACACCTCGATCCGTAGGCCATTTTTGAGTTCGACCTTCTTCGAGGCGAGCACGTCTGCCTGCGCGAGCGTCGCCGCGTGTTGCGCCTCGGTGCCGAAGATGTTGGTCGGCGTCCAGCTCAAGGTGACCCCGACGTCCCAGCCCGGCTTGAATGCGTCGAGCGGTGGGATGTAGCGCTGATTCGGGCGCGAGTCGTAAGCGTTGGCCTGCGCGTCGAGGCGCGGGTAGTCGGCCGCGCGCAGGGCCGACGCTTGTTGGCGCAGGCTCGCCTCGGACTCGCCGAGCTGCCGGACCTCCACGCGGTGCTCTATTGCCTCCGCATAGGCGGAGTTGGTGCTCGGCGGCGTGGCGAACGGCGCCGGATCGATCAGGATATTTTCACCGATTTCGTAGTTCGCCTCGGGGCCGTCGCCCATCATCACGCGTAGCTGCTCGGTGGCGATCGCGACGTTGTCGGTAAACCGCTGCGCGGTGAGCTCGGAGCTCTTGACCTGACTCTCGGCGCGCAGCACGTCGGCCTTGGACGAGAGCCCGGCCTGGAAGGAGTTCTTTGCGTCCACCAGGTGGCCGCGCGCAGCCTCGAGTGCTTGCTCGGCCACGAAGTAAGCGCCCTGAGCGCGGATCCACTGGTAGTACGCGACGCGGGCGTCGCGCGCGACGCTGAGCTCCGTCGCGCGCCGATCCAGATCTGCCGAGGTCTTGTTGTGCTTGGCCGCGGCGATCGCGCCCGAAGTGCGCAGCACGTAGTCCGACAAGGGGACGTTTAGGGTGGCGCGCAGGTCGTAGTTGTTGAGGTAGACCGGAAAGATGCTGTCCGCGGGAATGGGTTTGGTTCCCGGACCAAAGCTAAGATCAGGAAGATGGATCGGCGACAGGCGCGTATAGCGCGCCGACAAAGTGAGCTGCGGGTAGAGCGCGGCGCTCACCTGATCGACGGTCGCGTTGGCGGCCTCAATGCTGTGCTGCTTCTCCGTGATGTTCGCGCTCGCGCTGACGGAGCGCCGAGCCGCCTCGTCCGAGGTGAGCCCGTTGCCGCGCTGCATGGCGGCGAGTTTCTCTTCGAGCGCGCTCGTGGTTTTGCTCACGGGCGCGTCGGGGCCCGTGGCGCCGGGCGGAGCTGCGGGGGGCGCCAACGTCGGCTGCGGCGCATTTGCCGGAGCGGCAGCGGGGGGCGCGCCGGGCCGCGCTGGTGCGTGAGCGGGGGTTTGAGCTTGCGCGAGCGGCGCGTTGAGCACGAGCGCGAGGGAGGCGAGTGGAGCGGCATACAGAGGACGGAACATGCTGTCGATTCCTTGTGACGTGAATACGAAAGGGAGAAACGAATCCTAGAGTGACTTGCTCATGACCGCGGAGGGCACGAACTCCGAGCCGTTCGAGGTCGGAGCTTTCGCGCTCAGCTCGCGTTCAACACTCGGGCCGCGTCCGCCGCCAAAACGACGCTTGAGGAAGCCCTTGAGGTTTTCGATCGTGAGATAGAGCACGGGCACGACGATCAGCGAAAGAAGAGTCGAGCTGATCACGCCGCCGATGACCGCGATCGCCATCGGTGCGCGAAATTCGCTGCCGTCCGCGTTGCTCACGGCGGTCGGCGTCATGCCGAGCACCATCGCGGCGCTGGTCATCAAGATCGGGCGCAAGCGCTCCGGGCCGGCCTCCAAGATGGCCTGCAAGGGCGGTTCGCCGTGCTCGCGCACGCGTACGATCGCGCGGTCTACGAGCAAAATGGCGTTCTTGGTCACGAGGCCCATCAAGAGCACCATGCCGATCAAGGCGCCCATGGCCATGGTGTTGTTGGTGAGAAACAACGCCATCACGCCGCCGACGACGGCCAGCGGCAGCGTGACCATGATCGTCAGCGGGTGAATGAAGCTCTCGAACTCGGAGGCGAGCACGATGTAGATGAAGACCACGCCGAGCAGCATGGCGAGCGCCATGTTCTCGTTGTTTTCGTTCATCAGCTTGAGCTGGCCGTCGTACACGATGGACATGTCCGGCGTGAGCTTGAGTTTCTTGATTTGTGGCTGAAATTCCTTGGCGATGTCGCCGAGCGCGCGGCCGATCGGGCTCGCCCAGATCGTGATTTGTCGCTTGCGGTTCTCGCGCTCGATCACTTGCGGACCGGTGACGCGCTCGAAGCTCGCGACGTCCGACAGCTTCAGGCTGCCGCGCCGGGTGGGGATCGTCAGATTGGCGAGCGCGCTCGGATCGTCGCGATAGCTCTGCTCGAGCCGCACGCGGATCGGCACTTCGTCCTTGCCTTGGCGCACGTTGCCGCTCTCGTCGCCGGCGAACGCGGTGCGCACGGCCGTGGCGACCTCGCTCAGGGTGAGCCCGTGGTCGGCCGCGCGCTGGCGATCGATGGTCACGACCAGCTCCGGGCGCCCCGGCGAGAAGCGCACCTGGATGTCGCCCACGCCGGGCGTGCTCTTCAAGATCTTCTCGATTTGCCCCGCGGTTTGCTCGATCTGCGCGAACTCGGTGCCGCGCACGTTGATCATGATCGGCGCTTCCGTCGCGGCGCCCTCCACGAACGGCGGATCGGCGACCGCGATTTTGACACCGTTGCCGAGTGTGGCCGCGGCGTCACGCGCTGAGGCCTTCAGCTGCGCGAGCGTGATCGTGCGCTGGTTCTTCTTGCTCGCCACCAGGCGCCAGCGGATCTTGTTCACCTCGCCGTCGGGGCCGATGGTCGTGAAGACCGTCTTGAATTCTGGGTTTTCGTAGATTTTTTGCTCGGCGAGCGCCGCTTTGCGCGTGGTCTCTTCGAGCGAGGTGCCCGCGGGCAACTCGGCTTCCAAGATGAACTGCCCGCGATCCTCGGCGTTCACGAACTCGGACCCCAGCAGCTTGCCGATGTAACCTAGAAAAACCAGGCTGCCGATGGCGAGCCCGCCGATCACGAGCTTGTTGCGGAGCGACCAGGCCAGCATTGCGGCGTAGGTCTGCTCGAGCGTGCGGAACGCCCACTCGAACGGCCGCTTCAGCCAGGCAAAGGCGTCGCCCTTTTGGTCGAGCGAGCGCGAGAAGCGCGACGACAACATCGGATCGAGCGTGAACGCGACGAACAACGAGATCACCACGGCCGCGGAGATCGTGATCCCGAACTGCCGAAAGAATTGGCCGACCAGGCCCTTCACGAACGCGATCGGCATGAACACGGCGACGATCGTCATGGTGGTCGCCATCACGCTCAGCGCGACCTCTTTCGTGCCGTCGAGCGCGGCTTGTCTCGGCGGCTTGCCGCGCTCCAGGTGCTTGAAGATATTTTCGCGCACCACCACGGCGTCGTCGATCAAGAGCCCGATCGCCAGGGACAGGCCGAGCAGCGTCATCATGTTCAGCGTGTAGCCGAGCGAGTACATCACGAAGAACGTGCCGATCACGCTGGTCGGCAGCGCGACCGCGCTGATCAGGGTCGAGCGCAGATCGAGCATGAAAACCAGGATCACGAGCACGGCCATCGCGCCGCCGAACACGATGTCGTGTTCGACCTGGTGCACCTGCGGCTCGATGATCGAGGCCTGGTCGATGATCATTTCGGCGTGCATGCCGCTGGGGAACGCCTTGCTGAGTTCGGCCATTTTGGCCTTCACGGCGTTGGTGACTTCGACCGTGTTCGTGCCGGATTGCTTGCGCAGCTCGAGCGTGACGCCTTCCTGGCCGTTCACGATCACGCGCGTGCGCATCTCGGCGTAGCCGTCGTTCACTTGCGCGACGTCGCGCAAGCGCACGGCCGAACCGTCGCTGGCGTTCGCCACGATCGTGTTGCGCACGGCCTCGGCGTCGCCGAACTCACCGACCGTGCGCACGCTGACTTCACGCGCGCCTTCCGCGAAATGCCCGGCCGGGACGTTCATGTTTTCAGCGCGCAGGCGCTGCACGATCGCGCCCGGGCTCAAGCCGAGCGCGTCGAGTCGCGCGCGATCGAGCGCGACGCCGATTTCGCGCGTCGCGCCGCCGTTCAGCGCGACCTGGGCCACGCCGTCGACCTGCTCGAGCGCGGGGCGGAGCTCGTCGTCCGCGTATTTGCGGATCTCGGACAGCGAGCCCAGGCCGCGCAAAGTGTACGTCAAAATGGGCGACGCCGTGACGTCGAGCCGGCTGATGATGGGCTCTTTGGTGTCGGTCGGAAACTTGTAGCGCACCTGGGAGATGCGCTCGCGCACCTCGTTGGCCGCTTCGTTGATGTCGCTGCCGAGCGTGAACACGACCAGCATTTGCGCCGTGCCCTCGCGCGAGAAGGTGCGCACGCGATCGATGCCGTTCAAGCTGACCACCGAGTCTTCCAGCGGCTTGGTCACCAAGTTCTCGATCTCGGCCGGGCTGGCGCCGGGGTAGGGCACCGTGACGGTGACCACCGGGAAGCTCACGTCCGGGAACAGGTCTGTGCCGAGGCGCTTCAGACTCGTGAACCCGAGCACCAAGAGCGCCACGGTGACCATCACAGTGAAGACGGGGCGACGAATCGCGATCGCGGAGATGTTCATGGCGTGGCCCCGGGTTGCACAGCGACGCGATCGCCGGTTTGAGCTTCGGCCTTGGGCAGGAGCAGGACGTCATCGCTCGGATCGAGCCCGAAACGCACGAGCAGAGAGCCGTCCTTCGCGATCGAAAAGGCGACGTGCTTGCTGACGAGCTTGCCGTTTTGCACGACCAACAGCTCGTCTTGGCTACCGGGGCGCAGGGTCTCGTGCGGCACGCGCAGCACCGGGATCGGCGCGCCGCCCAGCACGCGCGCTCGCACGAAGGTGCCGGCGCGCAGCGACGTCTTGTCGTTCTTGTTGTCGATCGAGGCTTCGATCGGCACGCGGCGCGTCGCGGGGTCGACCGCGCCGAGCACGGCGGAGACGGTGCCTGGCACCTCACCGCGTTCGCCCGTGATCGCCACGCTGGAGCCGACGTGCACCAGGTTTGCGTCAGCTTCACCGACGGAGCCCTTGAGCTTGAGAGTCCCCAGATCGAGGAGCTCGAATTGTACCGCGCCGGGCGAGACGACCGCGCCGATGCCGGTCGGTACGCGCGTGATCGTGCCCTGGAACGGTGCGGTCAGCGTTTGATTGCCGAGATTCACCTGGGCGAGCCCGACGGCTGCCTTGGCCGCGTCGAGTTGGGCCAGGGCGAGCGATTTTTGCTGCGAACTCTGCACGCCGCTCGCCTCGGAAAAGGCCCCGCTTTGCACCATTTGCGCGGTGCGCGCCGCGTTGTCGTCAGCGAGCGTCAGCTGCGCTTGGGCCGCGCGCTGTTGCGCGTCGGCCGAGCGGACCTGCGCCGCCGCCTCGCTGGCGTCGAGCGTGCCGAGCAGCGCGCCGGTCTTGACGATATCGCCGAGCTTGGCGCGTACGGTCGCGATCCTTCCACTCACTTTGAAGCCGAGCTCCGCTGCTTGCGCGGCGGCCAGCGAGCCCTCGAATTCCACCACCGGTTGCCAGGTTTCGCTGATGCCGCGGACCACGTGCACCGGCTGCGGGGCGGCGGCTTCTTGCGCGGCACGGCGCGCGTCATCCGTGCGCCGAGTGCCGAGTTCGGCTTGTGCGCTCTTGGCGGCGCGGATGCGTACGCCCGTCCAGCCGACGAGGCCGAGCGCGAGCACGCAACCGAAGACGATGCCGGCGAGTGGTGCGCGCGGCGGGCGATCGAGCGAAAGCTCAGCGCGCTTGGCTGGGGCAGAATGATTGGATTCTTGGGGGGGGATCGACATGGCGGTCTCTGCTTGCGCGGGCGCTTATTTCGAGAGAAACGAGGAAGCGTCAACGTTCGACGCCGGGTCGTCGTGACCTCCAGCGCGAGGCGTTGCCGACGATTCGGCGGGGATCGCCGCAAACTCCGGAGTGCCCGCGCCGCCCACGACCATTCGCTGCAATTGGCGAATCGCGTGCGCAATGTCGGGCTTACGCGTCTCGCGCACGAGCTTGCGCACGTAGCGGTCGTAGCCGCCGGCTACGAACGCAGCCGCGATGCCCAGATCCAGATCTTGACGATAGATCCCCGCTTCGACCCCGACCCGCAGCATCACTTCGAGCTCGTGCTCCACGTGGTTCACGAAGTAGTCGATCAGATGCTGGTAGTCCGCGGAGCGTCCTCCCTCGAGCGTCATCCGCATGAGCGCGCGGTTTTGCCAGATGAACTCGAACATCTCGAGGTCCTTCTCGATCCACATCTGGAGCACGTCTTCCGGGCCTTGACCCGGTTTCGGTGAGCAGTTGGCCTTGGCCTCTTCGAGGCGGTCCTTCAGGTGGCCGAGTACATCGGACAAGAGCTCCTTGAAGGCATCCCCCTTGCTCTCGAAATGAAGATAGAATGCGCCCTTGGACAGCCCGGCGCTGGTCGTGATGTCTTCGACCTTGGCGCGGTCGAGCCCTTTTTCCGAAAATACCCGCTCAGCGGCTTCCAAAAGTCGGCTTTTTGCATGCGGATCGCTCGGTCTGGCCATTGTGACCTCGTGGTCAATGACTCACTGGTCACTGACTTGGCGGTCACTATTGAGCTGAGGCCTCCAATGTCAAGAGTGAGCGGAGATTTTCTGCAATTCCGCGGGAAAACCCCCCATGTCGACGTTACTGACTCGCTCGACCGACAGGCCCCAATCGCTCGCCAACTGACGGGTCTTGGCGGGCTGTGGCGAGAGCCACACCAGGCGTCCCCCGGGTCGAAGCTGGCGCGCCGCGTTGTCGAGGAAGCCCTGCAAGAGTTCGGACAGGCTCCCGTCGCGCGCCACGCGACGACCCATCGGCGGATTGGTCAGGATCAGCGTGACGCCGGGCACGACATGCGTTCGCGCGTCCGCCGTTACGAGCGCCGCGTTCCGGAGGCCGGCGCGCTCGAGGTTGTGGCGCGCGGCGCGGATCGCGTCCGGCTCGAGGTCGCTGCCGTGCAGTTCGGCGAAGGGCGCGAGCAAGCCGCGCTCGGCGAGCTCGAGTCCGCTGCCGACGAATGGATCCCAGACCACGTCGTCCGGGCGAGCGCCGGCGACGCGGGCGAGCGCGGCGGCGATGGTCGGATGCGACGCCGCGCGCACATCCTGCTCGCGATAGGCGAAGCGAGGGTCGTCGTAGTCGCGCGGCAGGAGCCAGAGCTTGCGCGCGTCAGCCGCGACGCTCACCTCCCAAGTCGAGCCGCGCGGATCGTTCTGCAAGAACGGGTGAGTTTGGGCAACCTGATTCGCGATCGTCCACACGCTCGCGCGTTGATGCCCGCGGCCCATGAAGCTCAGCCGAAAGCGTGGACGCCCGTGTGTCCACGCGCGCAGCGCGGCGAGCGCGGGTTCGCTGCCGAGCGCGCGCACCACGCGCTCCTCCAGGCCGGCCTGGGCGTCGTCCAAAATCGGGATTTCGATGCCGAAATCGAGGGCCGTGCGCAGCGTGAGCAGAGTCTTGAAGTCGCCCGCGTACGAAAAACGGACGCCGCCGTCGTCCGCTAGCTCGACCGCGCCGAGGTCGCGCGCTTCGTCGCGCAAGATTTCGGCGAGTCCGCGTCGACAGCGCAGCCAGAGCGTGTGTGGCGCCCGGAGCGGGGCGTCGAGCGCGATCGTCGCCGTCTCATGTCTATCCGCGTTGCGCGCGATGATCAGCAGCGCCCGCTCGGCGTTCTTGCGTAGCGCGGCGTCGTCCTCGCCGATTCCAGCGAGCAGTGCTCGCGACGGTTCGCCACCCACCTTGCCGAGTGCTTCGACGAGCGCGCGCTTCTCGGCCGGACCCGCGGAGGCCCAAAGCGGCAGCAGGCGCGCCTCGAGTCCCTTGGGTGCGAGTTTGCCGAGCGCGACGATCGCCGCGCGTCGCACGGACTCGTGCGCGTCGTCGAGCGCGCCCAGCAGGACCGCGGTGAGGCGCGCGCTCGGCTCGTCTTGCGCGACGCGGCCGACGACGGCCAAAAGCCGCGCGCGCGCCACGCCGTGGGCGAGCAGCGCGCGTTCGGCGGCGGCGAGGCCTGCGCGCGCGCCGCCGCGAGCGGCCACGCGTTCGAGTCTCCGGGCCGGCTCGCGATCGACCTCGACCAGCGCCGTGAAGAGCGCATCCAGATGCGTCGCGCCGGGCGTAAAGCCAGGGTCATTCAGCAGCTCGGCGAGCCCCGGAGGCAGTGGTCGACCGCTTGGGTTCAAAACGCACGGACAGTAGCATTATGCTCGGCCGCGTGAAGCCGAGCCGTATCCGTCCCTGGCAAGTCCTGAGCGAGACCACGCTCGTCGAGCGCTACTGGCTCTCGATCAAGGAGCAGCACGTGCGGCTCGGCAACGGCAGCGAGATCGAGCAATTCCATTTGATCCACGGTCCGAGCTGGGCGGCCGTCCTCTGCCTCACGGTGGACGACCAAGTCGTGTTCGTCCGCCAGTATCGTCACGGCGCCGGAGGGTTGTGTCTCGAGTTACCCGCCGGCGTGATCGACGCGAATGAAGGAGCCGAGCAGGCCGCTCGTCGCGAGCTGCTCGAAGAAACTGGCTTCCAAGCGCCCGCGTTCGAGCCGCTCTTGTCGGTCGTGCCGGAGCCAGCGCGCAATACGGCGCGAGCGGCGCTTTTTTTCGCCCGCGAGGGCAAGTGTGTCCGCGCACCCGCGCTCGACGCGAACGAA
>DASYCR010000869.1:0-1951 GCA_036500095.1 Polyangiaceae bacterium | reverse complement strand
CCGCTGCCGGAGGCGCAGCTCGATCGATTCCTGCTCGAGATCCACGTCGAGTACCCGTCGGCTGACGAAGAACGAGACATCGCGCGCCGCACGACCTCGGGCGTCGAACCTCGCATCGAGCCGGCCGTGACGATCGACCAGATACGCGCTTTCGGCGCGCTCGTGCCGCGTATTCCGATCACGGATGAGGCGGTCGATCTCGCGGTCCTACTCGGGCGCGCGTCGCGGCCCGGCGCGGACGCTCCGGCAGAAGTCGGTCAATACGTGCGTTTTGGCGCGGGTCCCCGCGGCAGCCAGGCCTTGGTCTTGGCCGCCAAGGCGCAAGCCGCGCTGAGGGGTGAAGCAGCCGCCGATCTGGACGACGTCCGGGCGTTGGCCCTACCCGCGCTCAGGCATCGATTGGTTCTCGGCTATCGCGCAGACGTCGACGGTGTGCGCGACGCGGACGTGGTCGCTGCGATCGTCAAACACGTGAAGAGCTGAGCATGGCTATCGGCGCCCTGAAATCCGAGGTCAAGCGTGCACTGATTGAGGAGCTCGACTTGCGCGGGCGTACGGAAGCCGATCTCGACGACTCTGCGCCGCTGTTCGGCGCCGGGCTGGGCCTTGATTCGCTGGACGCCCTGCAGCTCGCGATGGCGATTGAGGAGCGCTTCGGCGTGAAGATCCCCGAGGGTGACGAGGGCAAGCGCATTTTCGCGTCGATCAACGCGATTGTGGCTCATATCGTCGCGACACGAGGGGAGTAGCGCGTGGCGGTGCGTCCGCGCATTGCCGTGACCGGCGTCGGTCTCGTTTCTGCGCTCGGGCTCGGCCGACACGAGGTGTTTCGTCGCGTGTGTGCAGGCGAGCGAGGGCTACGCGACGTCACGCTCTTCGACACGGCTGGCTTGCGCTCGCGCATTGCGGGTCAAATCTGCGATTTCGACGTGCGGGACGCACTCGGTTCGAGCTGGTCCAAGGACGCGTCGCGCTGCGACGGTTTGGCCATGCGCGCCGCGCGCGAGGCGCTCGAGTGCGCGGGCGTTCGCGATCGAGACAAATTGGGCATCGTGCTCGGCGGCACGACCGGAGGCATGTACGAAACCGAGCTCGGCCTGCGCGATCTCCCGAGCGGATCGCTGCCCGTCGAGCGCGTGCGACGCTTGCTCGACTTTCCGCTTTCCGTGAGCGTGGAGCGTCTGGCAAGGGCGCTTGGCGCCGAGCGCGTGGCGACGATCGCGAGCGCGTGCGCTAGCAGCGCTTTTGCCCTGATTCTGGGCGCCTCCTGGCTCTTGTCGGGGCGAGCTGCACGCGTCCTGGCGGGCGGGGTCGATGGATTGTGTCAACTCACGTTCACCGGGTTTAACGCGCTCGGGGCCGCCGACCCGGAGCCGTGTCGACCGTTCGACGTGACGCGCGCCGGCTTGAATTTGGGTGAAGGGTCGGCGTTTTTGGTGCTCGAACTCGAGGCCGAAGCGAAGCGGCGTGGCGCCCGAGTTCTCGGCTGGCTGAGCGGTTGGGCGATGGGCTCAGAGGCTCACCACGTAACTCATCCCGAGCCAACGGGTCAGCGTGCCGCCGAATTGATTGAGGAGGCGTTGCGCTGTGCGGGGCTCGCGCCCGGAGACATCGACTACGTCAATGCCCACGGCACGGGCACGCAACAAAACGACGCGATGGAAGCGCGCGCCTTGGAACGAGCGCTCGGTAGCGAGTGCGAGCGCATCTGGGTCTCTTCTTCCAAAGCGCAACTGGGACATACCTTGGGCGCTGCGGGCGCGATCGAGGCTGCGCTCACCGTGCTCGCGCTCGACGCAGGCGTAGTGCTGCCGGCAGTCGGTCTCGAGGCACCCGAGGCTCGCTCGCTACGCCACGCGCTCGGCCCAGCTAGGCAGACGAAGTTGCGGGCGGCGCTCTCGAATTCCTTCGGTTTTGGAGGGAGCTGCGCGGTGCTGGCGTTCGAATCGCC
>DASYCR010000868.1:0-2785 GCA_036500095.1 Polyangiaceae bacterium | reverse complement strand
CTGAACGACATCGGTACCGCGATCCACGAGCAGTTTTTCCAGCTTTGAGCTCGAGAGCCTGAGGTCATAAGAAGTGTCAATTCGAGTCGCTCTCAACCACCGCACGCGTTACGACTATGCGCGCCCTGTGCACCTTTCGCCGCAGGTCGTGCGTTTGCGCCCCGCGCCGCACAATCGCACGCCGCTCCACAGCTACTCGCTGCGCATCGAGCCCGAGCCCCATTTCCTGAACTGGCAGCAGGACCCGCAGGGAAACTACCTGGCGAGGCTCGTCTTTCCCGAGCAAGTCGAGCATTTCTCGGTTTGCGTGGATCTGGTCGCGGATCTCGCGGCCTATGATCCGTTCGATTTTTTTCTGACGCCCGAAGCCGAACGATTTCCATTTCAGTACGACAAAAAGCTCGACCACGAGCTGGCTCCGTACCTGCTGAAGAGCGAGACCGGACCGGAGTTCGCGCGCTTCGTTGCCGCGCTCGATCGCAGCGAGCGCCGTACGGTCGACTTTTTGGTCGACGTGAATCGTCGCGTATTCCAGGCGGTCAAATATTTGATTCGCATGGAGCCCGGCGTGCAGCTGCCGGAGGAAACACTGCTCAAGGGCAGCGGCTCGTGTCGCGATTCGAGTTGGCTGCTTGCGCGCGTGCTGCGCGAGCTCGGGATCGCCGCGCGCTTCGTGTCGGGCTACTTGATTCAACTCGTCGCCGACGAAAAGCCCGTCGAGGGACCGGCGGGGCCGAGCGCGGATTTTACCGATCTGCACGCGTGGTGCGAGGCGTACGTGCCGGGCGCGGGCTGGATTGGCCTCGATCCGACGTCGGGGCTGCTCACCGCCGAGGGGCACATTCCGTTGGCCGCAACGCCGGATCCGTCGTCTGCGGCGCCGATCGAGGGCGCGAGCGACCCGGTCGAAACCAAGTTTCAGTTCGAAATGTCCGTCACGCGCGTGATCGACGTGCCGCGCGTCACGAAGCCGTACAGTGAAGAGCAGTGGCAGAGCATCTTGAAGCTAGGTGAACGCGTCGACGCCTCACTCGCAAAAGGCGATCTGCGCCTGACGATGGGCGGCGAACCGACCTTCGTGAGCGCGCTCGAGCCCGACGCGGCCGAGTGGAACATCGCGGCGCTCGGCGGCAAGAAAAAAGAAATCGGCGATCGCCTGCTGCGTCGCTTGCATCAGCGCTGGCAGCCCGGTGGCATGCTCCACCACGGCCAAGGTAAGTGGTACCCGGGCGAGCAGCTGCCGCGCTGGGCGCTCTCCTGCTTTTACCGTATCGACGGCGTGCCGATCTGGCACGATCCGGAGCTGTTTGCGGAAGAAAGTCGTCCGCCGGGACACGGCGCCGAGGACGCCAAACGCTTCGCTGAGAAACTTGTCGCGCTGCTCGGTCTCACGCGCCACGGCTTGCTGCCGGCCTACGAGGACGCCTTTTACTACCTGTGGCGCGAGCGGCGTTTGCCGCTCAACGTCGACCCGCTCGACTCGCGGCTCGACGATCCGATAGAGCGCGAGCGTATCGCGCGCGTGTTCCGGCAAGACTTGGGGAATACCGTCGGCTGGGTGTTACCAATCTCGTGGCGCGGACACTGGGAGTCCGGTCATTGGTTCTTGCGCGACGAGCACTGTTTCTTGCTGCCCGGGGATTCGCCGATGGGTCTGCGCTTGCCGATCGACTCGCTACCGTGGATGGCGCGCGGGGACTCTGACTCCGACGTGCCGCTCGATCCATTCGCGCCACGAGGTCGCTTGCCGGACGGCTTCCGATTCCCGCTCAGCCCGCCCGCGCGGCGAGCGCCGGCCCTGCCACGCCCGCAGCGCCCTGATTTTCCGCGCGAGACCGGCACACTCGCCGATCCGTACCTCAAGCCGCTGCCGTTCGAATCGGCAACCGGCAGCGCGCGTACCGCGCTGTGCGTCGAGCCGCGTGAAGGCATCTTGCGCGTCTTCCTGCCGCCGATCTCTGAGCTCGACGCGTACCTCGAGCTGGTCGCGGCCGTGGAAGCCACCGCGCGTGAGCTCTCGCTGCCGATCCAGCTCGAAGGCTACGAGCCGCCGCGCGATCCGCGGATCGGAAATTTCAAGGTGACCCCCGATCCGGGTGTGATCGAGGTCAATCTCCCGCCGGTGCAAAGCTTTCCGGAGCTCGTCGAGCAAACGGAGGCCCTCTACGCCGAAGCACGCGCCGAGCATCTGATCGCCGAAAAGTTCGAGCATGACGGCGCGCACATCGGCTCGGGCGGCGGGAATCACATGGTGCTCGGCGCGCTCAACGCGGAGGACAGCCCATTTTTGCGCCGGCCGGATTTGCTGGCGAGCTTGCTCTCGTACTTTCACAATCATCCCGCGCTTTCTTACCTATTTTCCGGGCGTTTCATCGGTCCGACCTCGCAGGCGCCGCGTGTGGACGAAGCGCGCAACGACTCCGTGTACGAGCTCGAGCTGGCATTCCGCGAGTTGCCCGCCGCGGGCGCCTACTGTCCGCCTTGGCTAGTCGATCGCATCTTCCGCCATCTCTTGATCGACGTGACCGGCAACACGCACCGCGCCGAGTTTTGCATCGACAAGCTGTACTCGCCGGACAGCGCGACCGGTCGGCTCGGCTTGCTCGAGCTGCGCGCCTTCGAGATGCCACCGCACTACCGCATGTCGAGCGTACAACAGCTCTTGCTGCGCGCGCTGGTGGCAAGTTTTTGGGAAGGCCGTACCGCGAGCAGCTCGTCAAGTGGGGCACGCTACTGCACGATCGCTTTCTCTTGCCCTATTTCGTCGAACAAGATTTTCGAGATC
>DASYCR010000867.1:0-6019 GCA_036500095.1 Polyangiaceae bacterium | reverse complement strand
TTTTTCGCGGTCGCGCGCTTGCCACGCATTCGCGAATTTTGGTGGAAAGAGAACAAATACTACCGCGGGGAGCAGGAGGCCGGGCCTCTGGCGCGCGTGTTGAACCGTCTGCTCGAGCTCGGCAACCGCATCGCATACTACGAGTCGGTGCTGCTGGCCCGCACGCGGATTTGTGCAGCAGGCGTCTTGTTCGACGTGCGCAAGCGGGACCGCTCGGTCGTCGCGTGACCCAAAGCGATCTCAGCGGAGCGCCCATTCACGCGCGGGTGAAGCTCGCCAGCGAACCCTTCACGCCGATGGGCATCGCGTATTTGCCGACGACGAGGTTTACCGCGCGCCGCACCGGTCCACGGCTCACGCGCGCCGCTGCGCGAAAGATCTGCCCCTTCAAGCCGTGGTCGCTCTGCCCGACGTAGAGTAGCTGAGCAAAGGCGATCTCGTCCTCGGCGCGGAGCAGTCCGCGTCGCAACCAGGAATGCGCGGAATGCGGATGCAAACTCGCTAGCCCTGCCTGCTCCAGGTAACGGTGCATGGTGCGTGGCGAATAATAGAACAAATGACCTTCGGGATGTAGATATGGCCAGTGCTTACCGAGCACGCGCGCATAGAGTCCGCGCGCGTTGCCGGTCGAGTAGACGAAGACCCCGTCCGGCGCGAGCAGCTCCGCAACCTTCCCGAAGAATGCCGAAGGATCGCGCACATGCTCGACGACCTCGGTCGCGTTGATCAGATCGAAGCGTTCGCCGCTCAGGTCGAGCCGCGACAAATCGCCGACCATGATGCGAGCGCGCGTGCGTTGACGGGCGATCCGAGCGCCGTGTTCCGACAGCTCGACACCGGTCACGTCGGTGTAGCCGGCCGCCTCGAGCTCCAGCAGGAGGTCGCCGACGCCGCAACCGACATCGAGCACCGAGCGCGACTGGCCGCGGCGAAGCAGTGCGAGCTTGTCGATGATCGCGCGGCTCTCGCGTTGCCTGAGCGCGGCTTGTCCGGCCAGCGCGCCATAGTTCACGGACATGTCGAAGCCGCGTCCCTCGAAGTAGTCGGCGTCGTACAGCGCCAGATTCGCGTTCTCGCTCAAGCGCGGATTGATGAACAACAGCCCGCAATCGACGCACTCGACCAGGCCGAAGCGCGCACTCGAGAGGGCGCCCGTGAGCTCACAGCGCTGGCGTAGGCGCGGCGACCCGCACAAGTTGCAGGCATCGACGCGTTCGAGCTCGAGCGTCACCTGGGCTCGCTCAACTTGCGCTCGAGCTCGGCGATACCGAGCTCGGAGCCGATTTCGTAGAAGCGCTCCGGCGCCAGATAGGCGCGGAGGGTCCCGCTTCGCGCGAGCTCATGCTGCACTTGATCGAGTCCAAGCGGCACGTTCGGCTCGAGAGCTTCGATCACCTTCCGGCGCAGAGCGACTGCGCCGTAGTCGATGTGGTCGAGCCGCGCGTCAGCGCCGTTTTTTTCGTAGCGGAGCACGCGCTCTGCCGCGACCTCCGTGTTGCTCTTGTCCCACGCGCCGTCATTCTTGAATACGCTCATCACTCCGTCCGCTTCAGGGTGCGCGCGCAGATCACGCAGCGGCGCCGAGTAGTCGAAGGGCAAGTAGCTGTCCCCGTAGGTCACCAAGAACTCTGGGTCGAGGAGCGTCAGCGCGCGCCGGAGCGCGCCCGCGGTGCCGAGCAAGCGCGGGCCGTCTTCTGCATATTCGAGCGCGAGCTGCCAGCGCGCGCCACTGCCGCAGTACGCGCGGATCTGTTCGCCCAAGTGCCCGATGCACAGGAGCACCCTCGAGAACCCTGCACGCGCCAGCGTTGCGAGCTGCCAATCGACGAACGGCTTGCCGGCGATGGGTAACAACGACTTGGGAATGTGTGCGCTGCGCGCGCCGAGTCGCGAAGCCAAGCCCCCAGCCAGCACCACCGCCTGCATCAGCCAAAAACCTCGCGCGCGAGCGCCACGAGCGAGGTCGGCGAAAAGCGCGCCGACGCCGTGTTGATCTGAGTTGCTTCTCGGAAATAGTCGTCGCCGCGAGTTGAGGCCATTCGCCATCAGCGTACCGCTTTTGTCGTGCTTGTGGCAGGCTCGGCCGCGCGATGAGCCCGGGCGAAAGCAGCGAAAAGCGAGAGCTCGACTGGCGGGACGGCTTGCTCGCGGCGGGTCTTTTCCTCGGCTATCTGTGCGCGCTGCTCACGACAGTCAAGGATCTCGGCTACGCGCGCGACGAGGGCTTCTACTTTCAGGCCGCGAAGAGCTACGAGGCGTGGTGGTCGCTCTTGCTCGAGCATGCCCACACGGCGCTCGAGCCGGCGATCGTGGATCGCTACTGGTCGGCGAACCACGAGCATCCTTCGTTCATGAAGGCGCTGTTCGGCTTGTCCCATCACTACCTGTGGCAAGCCCATCATCTCTTTACCGAGCAGGGCACGGCCTATCGCTTTCCGGGTATGGTGGTGAGCGCGTCGGCGTTGGCGACGACCTACGTATGGGGTCGCCAAGCGGTGGGACGGCTCGCGGGTTTGGTAGCGGCGCTCGCCCTCGCTTGCATGCCGCGGGTTTTTTATCACAGCCACTTGGCGTGCTTCGACATGCCGGTCAGCGCGCTCTTGCTGCTGACGAGCTACGCGTACTTTCGCTCGCTCGATTCGGGCGTCGGTTGGGCGCTGGCGACCGGCGTCCTGTACGGCATCTTGCTCGACACCAAGCACAACTCTTGGCTGCTCCCCGCGGCTTTTTTGGCGCATTTCTTAGTCAGCGAAGGCTCGCGTTGGGCGCGTGGTCTGCGCGCGGGACGCTTGGCGATTCCAACTGCGTTCTACGCGATGCTGACCATTTCGCCGCTCGTGTTCTACGCGAGCTGGCCGTGGATCTGGCACGACACGGCGCGGCGTCTGGCCGAGTACGCTGCGTTTCACTTGGGTCACGAGTACTACAACATGGAGTTTCTCGGGCACACCTACTGGAAACCCCCGATGCCGCGACTGTACGCGTGGTTGATGACGCTCGCGACGGTGCCGGCGATCACTTTGCTCTTGTTCGCGCTCGGTCTGGGCGACAGCGCGCGGCATTTGCGTGAGGAGCGCCGCGCGCGCAAGAGAGAGCTGCGTCCGCGCGACCCGCGCCTGTCGAACGACGCGCTTTGGCTCTTTTGCATGCTCCTTTGCTACGCGCCCTGGCTGTCGCCGAGCACGCCGATCTTTGGCGGTACCAAGCATTGGCTCACGGCGTACCCATTTTTGTGCCTATTTGCGGGCCGTGGTTTTCAGCTGGCGGCACGCAAATTGTCCGAGCTCAGCCGGTCCGTGACTTGGCGTGGGCGCGTGGTGCCTGGCCTGCTCGCGGGGGCGGTCGTTATCGGGCCAGCGCTGATGACCGCGCACTCACACCCATGGGGTCTGAGCTTCTACGCGCCGCTCGTGGGAGGCGTGCCCGGCGCGGCCTCGCTCGGCTTGAATCGCAGCTTTTGGGGTTACACGACGGGCGCGGTGCAAGGCTCCATCAACCGACTCGCCGCACCGAGCTCGAACGTCTTCGTGCACGACACCGCGCTGCAAAGCTGGGACATGCTGCACGACGACGGGCGCGTGCGCGGCGATCTGCACGGTACTCTCTCGATCCCTGGCTCCAGCGTCGCGCTCTATCATCAGGAACAGCACATGCAGCGCGTCGAGTATCAAATCTGGACCGACTACGGCTCCGACGCACCCGCCGAGCTGGCTGCCTACGATGGCGTGCCCATCGTTTGGCTCTACCGGCGTTGACCAGGTTTTCTGAGCTAGCACTACAGCGTCAAGTTCTCAGGCCGCCCGCCCGCAAAGCCCGGTCGCGGCCGAAGTTTTCGGCGAGCACCGGAGCGGAGCGTACCTTTGTACGTGAGCACCGGAGCGCAGCCAAAACGCAGGCCCCGGCCGGGATCTGCGGGCGTCCTAACAGCACGACTTGACGCAGTGGCACTAGCGAGCCCAGCGCGCGTCGCCCTCGATGAACCACGGGAAGCTCGCCTTGAGCCGCGCCTCGATCGGTTCGCCATGGGTGTGGCCTGCACCCGGAACGTACTCGACGTGCGCGTTGACTCCGGCGCTCGTGAACCAATGAGCGGCGAGGCGTGCAGGGGTCTCACATTCCTTGCGGCCGCACACGAACAGCACGCGCTCGCCGCCAGCCTCCTTGAAGGCTTGCGCGCGGGCTAGGTTCCAGTCGCTGAAGCCGCCCTCGACCAGCAGCAGCCGAGTCACTTCACTGGCGTGCGCCACGAGCATCAACGATCCCATCGTCGCTCCTTGCGAGAAGCCGGCGTAAGCGACGGGACCGGTCGCGATGCGTTCGCCCAAGCGGGCGCGCAGGGCGCCCAGAGCCGCGAAGGTTTCTCGTTCGAGCGCGTGGTGGTCCGGGTAGTAGCTGCCATCGGCCTCGCTTGGGCCGACGGCGCGGCCGCGCAGGCAGAGCAAGATCGCGCTATCCGCCGCAACGCGTGCCCAAAGATCGCAATGAGCTTCCGCAGTGCCGCCCGCGCCATGTGCGACGATCAGCACGGGGGCAGGCTCCACGACGCTGGGTAGTTGCACGACGGCCGGCAAAAAATCTGGGACCGCGAGCTCGAACCGTGGCTCCGACTCTGCTCGCGGCGCAGGTTCGATGTCTTGGCTGGTCGACGATACCGGAGGCGGAGCCGGTGCAGTGCGGGTCGCGACGGTTCCAAGCGCTGCAGTCACCGGTAGAAGCGCGCGCGCCGTCGAGCTCGGCGCGTTGGGCAGCGGAGGAACGCGGGCCTGTGGAGCGCAGGCGAGCGCGACGCCGAGCGCGCCGAGCAAGCGCACTCTACCCGCCAAGATAAGACATTTCCGCGCGCGGCAAGAGGCGGGTCTGCTCGGAGCGCAGCTCGGAGTAGCGATCCGTGCGGGCGCGCCAGAGCGACTTGATGGCGTCGCCGAGCGCTTCGTCGTCCGCGCCACTCCGCAGGAGGGCACGCAGGTCGAAGCCGACCCGCGCAAACAGACACGTAAAGAGTTGTCCGTCGGCGCTCAGCCGTGCGCGGTTGCAACTGCCGCAGAAGGGCTGCGTGACGCTGGCGATCACACCCACCTCCCCGCTGCCATCGGCGAAGCCATAGCGCTGCGCGACCTCACCGGGTGCGCTCGGCTCGAGCGGAACGAGCTGCCAATGCTCGCGCAACTGGGCGAGTATTTCCCGCGCGGACAGCACTTGTTCGCGTTCCCAACCGTTCGTGGCGCCGACGTCCATGTACTCGATGAAGCGCACGATGTTCCCGCTGCCCTTGAAGTGTCGCGCGAGAGCGACCACGTCGAGATCGTTGATCCCGCGACGCACGACGCAGTTGATCTTGACGAATGGGAATCCGGCCGCGCGCGCGGCGGCGATCCCGCCGAGGACGTCGGTGACCTCGAACGCCGAGTCCGTCATGGTCCTAAATACGACGGGATCGAGAGAATCGAGGCTCACCGTGACGCGATGGAGCCCGGCCTCGCGCAAAGCCTTGGCCTGAGAGTGGAGCAGGACACCATTGCTGGTCAGGGCGATTTCGAGTCCGGGAACGCGCGCGAGCTGACGAACGAGCTCGGGCAACTCCGCGCGCAACAGGGGCTCACCACCAGTTAGTCTCACCTTGCGCAGTCCAAATCCGGCAAGCAGGCGCGCCACGCGCGCGATCTCCTCGAAGCTCAGAATCTCAGCGCGCGGCAAGAACACGTGCGATTTGCCGAAGTGCTCGCGCGGCATGCAGTAGCGGCAGCGGAAGTTGCAGCGATCCGTCACGCTGATGCGCAAATCGGAGAGCGGACGCGCGAGGCGATCGAGCAGCATCGTTCAATAAGAGGTTTAGCGAGCCGCATGGGTAGACGCCAGCAGGCCGAATTATCGGGGTATTTTCGCGGGTCTGTTCATGATCGCGCGGGCCGCGCTCGGGCTTACGCGCACCCGCGTCGCGGCTGATCGCCTCACTACGAGACAAAGCGCTCTCCAACCCTCGAGGGTGTGTTTCGCGACGGATCGGAGCAGCTCCTGCGTG
>DASYCR010000866.1:0-3282 GCA_036500095.1 Polyangiaceae bacterium | reverse complement strand
AGTGCGCGCTCCTCCGCGCTTTCGCACTGGCTCGAGTCGGCGAGCGGCGTGCACCTCGCGGACGCTCAAGAGTGGGAAGCCTTTCGAGTCGCGCATGGACTCGGACGGTTCGGCGTCGATTTCAGCGACGAGGACAACCCGCACGAGGCGGGGCTCGATCGCCTGGCCGTGTCGTGGAGCAAGGGCTGCTACTTGGGGCAGGAGGTCGTTTGCATGCAGGACATGCGCGGCAAGCTCAAGCGGCGCTTGGTTGCGCTCGCCATCGACGACGGCCAGGCTCCCGCGCTCGGCGCGAAGGTTACTGCCGGCGCCGGGGCTGAGGTCGGTGAAGTCACCAGTAGCGTTCGCGCTGACTCTCACGCCTGGGCGCTGGCGCGCCTCAAGGGCCCGTACTTCGAAGGCCACGAGTCCATCTGGATCGAGGGGCACGCCGCCCGTGTTGCAGCCGCCGGTTAGTGGTAGCGTGAGACCGGCATGGCCAGCGACGATTCCAAAGGTTTGAGCTCGGGTAGCCGCACTACAGAAAATGGTCTGCGCGTCGCCGACGACGTGCTCGCGCTGATCGAAAAGACGCCACTCGTTCGCCTCGCGCGCTTGTCGCCACCCGGGGGCGCCGTGGTGTGGGCCAAGGCGGAGTTCGTCAACCCCGCCGGCAGCGTCAAAGATCGCCCTGCGCTATCGATGATCTTGAGTGCGGAAAAATCCAATCAGCTCAAGCCCGGAGCGACGCTGGTCGAGGCGACCAGTGGCAACACGGGCATCAGCCTGGCGATGATCGCGGCGGTGCGCGGCTACCGCTGCGTGCTGGTGATGCCGGAGGACATGAGCCTCGAGCGGCGCTACATCTTGCGCGCCTACGGCGCCGAGATCGTGCTCACGCCCGCGAGCGACGGCATGTCCGGCGCCGTGAGTCGCGCGCAGCGCGTGCTGGCGGAGACCCCGGGCGCGTTCATGCCCAGCCAGTTCGAAAACGAAGCCAATCCCAGGAGCCACGAGCTGGGCACCGCGCTCGAAATCCTCGAGCAAACGGGCGGAACGCTCGCCGCCTTCGTATCCGGCGTGGGCACGGGCGGGACGATCACCGGCGTCGGACGCGCGCTGCGCAAGAAGCTCGCTCAATCGGTGAAGATAGTCGCCGTAGAGCCCGCGAATAGCGCGGTGCTCTCCGGCAAGCCCGCCGGCATGCACGGCATTCAAGGGCTCGGCGCGGGCTTTATCCCAAAGATCCTCGATCGCTCGGTGTTCGATCGCGTGCTGGAAGTGACGGACATTGCCGCCGAGCGCATGGCACGCCGCCTGGCTCGCGAAGAAGGGCTGTTGGTCGGTCCGTCGTCGGGCGCCAACGTGCACGCCGCGTGCGAGGTCGCTGCAGAGCTCAAGTCGGGTATCGTCGTGACGATCCTGTGCGACTCGGGTGAACGCTACTTGTTCTGATTCCGCGTCAGCGACCACGAAACGTGGGAGTGCGGCCTTCGCTCCAAGCGTGCACGCCCTCGCGCAAATCAGCCGAGCGCAGGAGCGCGAGTTGTCCGGTTTTCTCGCGCGCCAACGCTTCGTCTATCGAGGCGGGAGCCGGTTCGCGCAGGGCTCTTTTGATCGCGCGAATCGCGAGCGGTGGGCCGGCGCTGAGCGCGCGGGCGAGCGAGAGCGCTTCGCTCAGCAGCGCCTCTTCGGCAACCACGCGGCTCGTGAGTCCGAGCGACAGCGCGAGCTCCGCGTCGAGCTTGGTGCCGAGCAGCAGGTACTCGAGCGCTCGGCCGAGCCCGACCAGGCGCGGCAACCAGAAGGTCCCACCGCCGTCCGGCATCAAGCCGATCGCGACGAACTTCTCTTGCAGATAGCCGCTCACCGACATCACGCGCAGATCGCAGGCGAGTGCGAGGTCCGCGCCGAAGCCGACGGCGGGTCCACTCACCGCCGCGATGAACGGCTTGGGCGAGCGCACGATGCCACGGATCAGCGCGTGGAATTGCTCGATGCGCGCGTCCAAGTCGACGCCCGCCTCCACGTCGGCGATCGCACCCTTCAAGTCCGCGCCCGAGCAGAACGCCCGCCCGGCTCCGGTGAGCACGACCGCTAGGATGGTGCCGTCGCTCGAGACCTCGTCGATGCCGGCGGCCAGAGCCGTCAAGAGCTCGGGGCTCAGGGCGTTTCTCGTTGCCGGGCGATTGAGCGTCAATGTGGCCACGCCGTCCGCGCGTTCGATTTGGAGCACCGAGTCCATCCGCTCAGGCTACCACTCCGCCTCCCGGATTGGGCGGCTCGCCGGCGCGGCAAATACCCTGGGGGCAGACTCGCGGCCCGCATGCTAAGCGGACTCGTCATGCCCGAGTCGTTCCCCGTTCCCGAGGCTATGCCCCTTTCCGAGCAGCGCGGCCAGAGCTACCCATCGTTGGTCGCGATCATGCAACGCTTGCTGGGCGAGGGCGGCTGTCCCTGGGATCGCGAACAGAGCATGGAGTCGCTGCGCCGCTACGTGCTCGAGGAAGCCTGCGAGGTCATCGACGCCGTCGATGAAGGCGACCGCGGCCACTTGCGGGAGGAGCTCGGAGACCTCGCCTTGCAGGTAGTCTTTCTGGGTGAGCTTGCGCGACGCGAGGGCGCGTTCGGTCCCGATGACGTCGTGCGCGGGATAGTTGAGAAGCTCGTGCGCCGACATCCGCACGTATTCGCCGACACGGCCGTGAGCGGTAGTGAAGAGGTGCTGCACAACTGGGAGCTGATCAAGGCTCAGGAAAAAAGTGAGCGTGCTCTGCTCGACGGTGTGCCGCGTTCGCTGTCGGCGCTCTATCGCGCGCAGAGCATGAGCGAGAAGGTGAGCCGCGTCGGCTTCGATTGGCCGGACGGACGCGGTTCGCGCGGCAAGGTCAGCGAGGAGCTGTCGGAGCTCGACGAAGCCATCTCGCAAGGCTCGCCGGAGCGCGTGGAGGCCGAGCTCGGTGATCTGCTGTTCGCGCTCGTCAACTTGGCGCGCCATTCTGGTATCGATGCCGAGACCGCGCTGCGAAAAACCGCGGATCGCTTCGCGGCGCGCTTCGGTCACGTGGAGCGCCGAGTCAAGGAACGCCACGGTGGCTGGCCGCGCAGCGCGGACGGCAAGCCTACGAGCGGCCTCGCGCTCGAGGAGCTCGATGGATATTGGGAAGAAGCCAAGCGGAGTGAGCGGTGAGCGACGCGAGCGATCCCGTCGGCCGCTTTCCCGAAGAATGGCAAGCGACGATGAGCGAGCTCGGGGAACGGCCCTTTCGCGCCGAGCAGATCTTTCGTTGGATTCACCAGCGT
>DASYCR010000865.1:0-8319 GCA_036500095.1 Polyangiaceae bacterium | reverse complement strand
AGCGAATCACCGAGCACGGCGATCTGGATAGCGTCGCCCGCGCCCGCGTCTGATTGGCTCGCGACCGCGGCCTGCGGCGGGGCGCTGGACGCCACGCTGGGCGGCGCAACGCCGGGTAGCGCCACGGCGGGCGGCGTAGCGGCGAAGGCGCTCGCCGGGCTCGCGCTTTGCGGCGATTGAGCGGGCGAGCCGCTAGGGGGCGCACTTTGGCAACCGGCAGCGCACAGCGCGGCAGCCCCGGCCAGCAGGAGCGGCCACGGCCACCGTCGAGTTTGGCGAAAGTTCACGCTAAGGTCGCCTCGGCTCATGAGCGCCGTCGAAGTGTACCGAAAGACGAGCAAGGTTCCCGATCTGTTCTGGAACGCCTACGTTTGCCGGCCGATCGCCGCCGTCTTCGTCGACCTGCTGAAAACTTCGCGCGTCACGCCGAACCAGATCACGCTCGTCTCGCTGTTGGTCGGGGTGACCTCCGCCGGCTTGCTGATCGCACTACCCGGCACGCGAGGGCTCGTGATCGCCGTGCTCGTCTTTCAGGCGTCGTATGTCCTCGATTGCATGGACGGCATGCTCGCGCGCTGGCGCGGTATCCAATCCACGCCCGGTCATTTGTTGGATTTCTTGATGGACGAGCTCAAGGCGTTCTGCGTCTTGGCGGCCGTCTCCGCGCGGCTATTCCGTGAGCGAGCGGACGCTCGCTTCTTGCTACTCGGGCTGTTCGGCCTCGTCGCGCTCGCGTCGGGCATCGCGCTCACGACCTTTATCCGCCGCCCCGAAATCAACACGCAAGCAGCGCCGAGCCAGGCTGGATCCCGCTCGCTCGTCGCGCGCCTGATCGGTTGGTTCGAGCGTGGCGCGCGATTTTTGATCCACTATCCGTCCTACATCACCTACGTCGCCGTCGCGGGCCACATCGAGTACTACCTCTACCCGTACGTAGCCGTGAACGCGCTTTTCGCGCTACGCGCATTCAGCGGCGTCGCGCTCCGCTTCGGTCGGAGCTGAAGCTCAGCGGCGAGGGCGACGGCCGAGTTCGGCTTCGAGCTCGGCGACGCGAGCGAGCGCAGCTTCTTTCGCGCTCCGTTCGTGCGCCGTCGCGGCCCGCTCGGCCTCTTTGGCGGCCCGCTCGGCTTCCTTGGCAGCCCGCTCGGCTTCCTTGGCGGCCCGCTCGGCTTCTTTGGCGGCCCGCTCGGCCTCGTCTTCCGTCGGGAACAGCACGGCTCCACGTGGCCCCGTCGCCAGGCGAAGTCGTAGCGTATCCTCAGCGCCGACAGCTCGCAGGTAGCAGCCGAGCGCCCGCGAACGGACGCGATCCGCGTCGCTGCTCTCGACCTTGCGGAGTTCCCCGCGCACGCGTCGAAATACTTGCCAGCGAGTCCGCTCGGGGCCCGTGGGAGCCGGATCGAACACGATGACCTCCGGCACGCCCATTGCCCCGTAGCGCGCCGGCGAAGTTAGATAGTCCTTGCCCCAATTCAGCGAAACGATCTCGAGCGCGAAGCTCGGGACGATGCTCGTCTCCCACGTTTTCCAAGAGCGCACGCGGGTATTGGGCGCGACGCCTGGCAGCACGTAGACGTCCGGAGCAACGCGCTCAATCGGATTGTGCTGCTGGTAATAGATGAACTGATCCGCGCCCACGAGCGCGACGATGCCCTGCGCATCGAACCAGCGTGCCAGAAGCGGTCGAAGCAGCTCGACGATCCAGCGCTGCAGTAGATCCTCCCCCACCTTTTCCTCTACCGGATAGATGGTCGGATCGTATGGGATGCGCTTGCGAAGCGCGCTCGACATGACACGCATGTTACCACACCCCCCCATCGGTCACGGGCGGCGCGAGTTTCGCGTCTTCAGAAGCCGCGCGCCCGACGCTCGTCTTCCAAGAGCTCGACGACGGGCTGGCGGAAGAGCGTGTTTTGGGGTGCGCTTTGCGCGAGCTCGGGGGCATTCGCGAGCAGCAGCGCGAGCTCCGCGGCGTTCACATAGCTAGATTGATCGAGGACGGCTCGTACCGGCGCCGAAAGCGCGGGCGGCTCAAGCGCACTACACGCGCCGAGCACGAATCCCCATTCCCCGAGCATGGGTACCGCGGCCGCGTAGACCTTCGTTCGAAAGCCCGCTCCCTCGACCGTGCGGGCGATACTCGCGACGGCGTCTGGACTCGAGGACGGCGAGGTCGCCTGAGTCACGAACACGCCGTTTTCCGTGAGATGCTCGCGGAGCTGCTGATAGAAGTAGTGCGTGTAGTACTTGCCCTCGCGATAGCCGCTCGGGTCGGGTAAATCGACCACGATCAGATCGAACTTCGCGCTGGCTTGCAGAAGCCACACGCTCGGTTCGGCTTCCACCAGCCGCACCTTTGGGTCGCGCAAGGCGGTTGAGCCAAGCGCGCGCAGCTGTCGATTTTCCAGGGCGAGCCGCGCAAACGACAGATCGCTGCTCACCGACGTGAGCGCGCTCACGTCTGGGTAACGGAGGAGCTGCTGCTCGGCGAGCCCGGTGGCGAGCCCCAGCAGCAACACCCGCTCGCGGCGCGGAGCGAGCGCGCAGGCGGGCTGCACCAATGCTTCCGCGTAGCGCGTCGCGTCCGCGCTCGTCAGCCTGAGCTCGCGGTCGCTGTAGAGTTCGAGGCTCTGTTGCACCGAGACCAGCGTGTACTCGGCGCTCTCAGCGCTGCGCCAAATCACGTCGCCGGGGAATATGCCGAGCGCGCCGCTCGGCAGCGCGTGGCGCGCGAGCGCGTACGAGCCGAGAGCCAGGCAGAATACCGAGGCCGAAAGCGTGCGCAGCGCGGCTGGCCGCGCGGCTCTCCCGTTCAAAAACGTGGCGAGGGTCGGCACGTAAAACGCGAGCGCCGCTTGAACCAGCCCGAGCACGGCCGCGCTTCGCCACAGGCCCACCTGCGACGCGAGCGCGGCGTAGGCGACCAGCAGCGGCACGATCAGCAGCGCGCAGGCCGGCCGCAGCAGATAACCGAGCACGTCGAGACCACGCGCCGCCTTGGCGAACGCGCCACGCAAGCTCGCGCACGCAACGCCGCACGCGAGCGCGCCGGACACCGGCAAAGCGTAAGAAACGACGGCAAATAGCCAGGCGCGGCGTATGGCCAGGAACCAGAGCGCGCCGCTCGACCCCAGAACCAACGAGCTTAGCGTCAGCGCGCACGTGAGCGCGTTGAACGACGCACCCCGTCGCAGCGCGACGAGCGCGGCGAGTAGCCCCGAGGTCACGACCAGCCCGTGCACCGTGCTTTCGCTCGGCGACGAACCAGGCAGCAGGTAAGCTCCGACTTGACGCAGCGCAATCTGATCCACGCCCAAGCCGAGCGCGCTGACCGCGAGGACTAGAAAGCGTGCGACCGCGAGCTCACCCGTGTCGCCGGCGTCGAGTCGCCCTTCGGTGTAGCCGGGCGCGCGAACAGCCTCATTTACCGCCATAAAACACGCCGCCGACGGGGACGCCACCGCCGCCGCCATTGCCGTCCATGCCTTCAGCGGCGGCTACCAGGATGATCAGGCCGATCACCAGCAGCAGTGCGAGCGCGTTCGGAATCTTCTTCGGACCGGACGACCCATAGCCGCCGAAGCGAGAGCCCGCACCGCCGACGGCCAGGTTGAACGCGCGCGCGAGCACCGGCCACGGCACGGCCGTCGCAAGACTCCAGCGCGCCTCTCCGTCCCCCGCCTCACGCGAAAGCACGTCGTCGCCGCGCGCGAAGTCCGACACGCTCGTGAGCTCGCCGAGCTCGCATTTCCAGTACACTTCACCGAGCACGTACTCGACGCGCGCGGTGTTCGTGTTGCGCAATTGGAATTGCCGACCGTGATAGCTCACGACCCCGGGCAAGCCACGCAGATCGATCTCGGCCAGGTTGACCGGCGAAACGAACGACCAACCGGCTTCCGGATCCTTCACCAGCCAGCGAAAACCGACCGACTCGCTGAAGAGCAAGTACTCGTCCCACGAGTAGGGCTCCCCCTCGAAGCTCGTGCCACGCCGCATGTACGCAATGCACAAGTACGAAACGCTCTCGAGCGTTCCGCGGGTGCCGATTGGAATCTCGGCAGCGGCGCGCGCCACTTGCTGTGCGCTGATCACGCGCTGCCCGACCAGATCACTGATGGCGCCGCAGTACGGACAGCCGAGCCGTTCGGCGCGCTCGCCGGATAGTTTCGGCACGTCGCCGCCGCAATTGGGGCACTTGAGCGTGGCCGTCTTGATCTTTTGAGCGGTGCGCGGGCCGAGCGCGGTGACGGTCATCGCGGCTTCGTTGAAGACCCAGCCGGTGAACAGCGTCGGCGCGCTCGAGCCGTCACCGTAGTCGAGCGTCGCGAACGCGCCGTTCGGGCCGTAACAATCGGCGTACGAGCGCACGAGCCCGGGCCGAATCAGCCCCGGGAGCTCGCCCTCGGTCGAGGTGACCGTGCCCCGCTTCACTTCCGCGACGCGAAAGAACGCGCCGTTCAAGCTGAGATCCTGCTCGGGCGCGAGCGACTCGAATGGCGGCAACGCGCCCGCCGCGGCCGACGTCACGTACCACTCGCCCTGCGCGTACGCGAGGAAGCCCCAGCTCTGCCCGCCCTCGAACGCGACGTAATACTCGTCCCACGGACCCTTGCCGTGATCGAGCTGCGTGCGACCCATCACCCGAAAGGGACGGCCACCGAGCGTGCCCTCGTCGCCGACGGCGATCAGCGACGGCGTGAGCGCGAGATCGGCGACCTTGCCCAAGTTCTCGAGACCGCGATCACTTCGTAGAACGGTGTGCCGGCAGTAGTCACAGACTTTGGCCAGCGACGAGCCCAGCGCAAACTCGATCGGAGCGCCGCAGTTGGGGCAATTTCCTGTGGCGACGGGCATGCGCGGGCGTCGATGTTAGCCCACATCCGAGCAGCCGCGAAAATGGCTTCGACGCGCGGCTACAAGCTAGCGCGGCGGACCCGCTCGAGCTCCGCCAGGCGAGCCACCACGCCGCGCGCGACGATCTCGAGCACGTGTTCGACGACCTTGCGACGCTCGCGCGGGTCGCCGCCGAAGACGATGTGGCTCTTGGCCGATTTGCCTTTGGGGAGTCGGCCGAGCGCCGTACAGGTCACGTGCAGCACGCCGGCTTCTTCGCGCAGGTCGAGCTCCTTCACGCTGAAGCGATAGCTGATGTGGCTTTGTCGTCCCGCGCCCCAGTCGGCGCGGCGCGCTTCGCGCTTGAGCGTCAAACGCAAGTGAGCCTCGAGCTCCTTGCTCTCCGCGATCTCGCTCGGAAAATCCAAGCGGTCGAGCTTGACCTTGGGCCTGCCGAACGGCGTTTCGCTCTGCGCCGCGTGGACGCGCGCCGGCACCAGGCAGCCCAACGCGAGCGCCGCGCAGCCGAGCAAGAACGCGCGCCTCATGCTCCCCTGCCCTAACGCCAGCCCGGAGAAAGGCCAAATTTGCGGGGCTCGCGTTACCCGAAGCTGCCCGGGTGCGCGTCGACGCGACTCAGTTCGCCATGCCAGGCGGCGGGAATGCCGCGCACATTTCGCGGACTTCGGCGGCCGTACGCTCGATGATCGCCTCGTCGTCGACGGCCTTGACGACGCGGTCCATGTACTCGGCGAGCTTTAGCATCTCGCTCTGGCCCATGCCGCGTGAGGTGATCGACGGCGTACCGATGCGATAGCCCGACGGATCGAAGGGTTTGCGCGGGTCGAACGGGATCGCATTGTAATTGCCGACGATGCCCGCGCGGTCGAGCGCTTTGGCCGCCACCTTGCCGGTGACGCCGCGGCCAGTCAGATCGATCAAGATCAGGTGATTGTCCGTCCCGCCGGTGACCAGCGAGAAGCCCTTCCCGAGCAACGCTTCTGCGAGCACCTTGGCGTAGTCCACCACCGCGCGCGCGTAGTTCTTGAACTCGGGCGTGGAGGCTTCCTTGGCGGCGACCGCGATGCCGGCGGTGGTGTGATTGTGCGGACCGCCTTGCAGCCCCGGGAACACGGCGCGATCAATCTCCTTCGCAAACTCCTTCTTGCACATCACCATGCCGCCCCGCGGGCCGCGGAAAGTCTTGTGCGTCGTGCTCGTGACGACGTCGGCGATGCCGATCGGCGACGGATGGACGCCGCCCACGACCAAGCCCGAAATATGGGCGATGTCGGCGCACAGCTTGGCGCCGCACTCATCGGCGATCTCGCGGAATTTCGCGAATTCGAGCGTGCGCGGATAGGCCGTGGTGCCACACCACAAGATCTTCGGCTTGTGCTCGAGCGCGAGCTTGCGCACCTCGGCGAAATCGATGCGGTGATCCTTGTGACTCACGTTGTAGCTGACGCTCTTGAAGTACTTGCCCGTGATGCTCACCGTCGTGCCGTGCGTGAGGTGGCCACCCGACGGCAGCGACAAGCCCATCACCGGATCGTTCGCGTTGCAAAATGCCAGGTACACCGCGAGGTTCGCCGGGCTACCGCTGTACGGCTGCACGTTCACGTGTTCGGCACCGAACAGCTCCCGCAAGCGCGAGCAGGCGAGCTCCTCGAGCTGATCGATGATCTGCTGACCCTCGTAGTAGCGCTTGCCGGCGTAACCCTCCGAGTACTTGTTGGTGAGGATCGAACCGCTCGCCTCGAGCACCGCGCGCGACACGTAATTTTCACTCGGGATGAGCCGAATCTTGTCGGTCTCCCGCACCTCTTCGGCTCGAATCAGGCGAGCAATCTCGGGGTCACGTTCTGCAAGGCTCGGATCACTCGGACGCGCGTTCGGCATGGGGCGCACCTTACCGCCGGCGTTCGGAGCGCGCTACAGCCTCGCAAGCCCATGAAGTAACAGTGTTTTTTGTGTGTTTCAAAATCACTACAATATCGGAGCCCCTGGTGTCTCGACGCGCAGGTAGAGGTGGCTAAACTGCGCGGCGTGCGATGGCGCGTGCAAGCCGGATCGGCTCCTCGGAAAGTCCTCTCAGGGATGAGCCGTCCGAGCTTAGCGTAGAGCGCATTCAACCAGACCCAGTGCAGCAGGGACCCAAGACCGATCCAGAGTTGGTGCGCGAGCACGAACTCCTTCCCGCCGCGCCCGAGGACACGGATAGCGCCCCCCCCAGCATTCCATCGGCGGCGAGCGTAGCCCCCGAGGGAGCGTCCAAGCTGCCGGGAGCGGTTCCGGTTCTGCCCGGACACGTGATCGCCAACCGCTACGAGGTCGTCAGCGTGCTCGGCGAAGGCGGCATGGGCATCGTCTATCGCTGCCGCGATCAGTCGAACGGCCAATTCGTCGCCATCAAGCGCGTGATTCCGCCCTCCGGCAACCTCGCCGGTGAGTACGTGATGTGGTTTTACAAGGAGGCGCGGGCGCTGGCCGCGCTCAACCACCCGAACATCGTGCGCGCGCGCGACTTTGGCCAGCTGCGCGACGGCTCGCCGTACTTGGCGATGGATCTGGTCACGGGCGTGTCGCTGCACGAGCTTGCCCATAGCGAGCTGTCGTTCCCGCTGATCTGGGCGATCATCGACCAGATCTTGTCGGCGCTCGCGCATGCCCACGCGCGCGGCATCATTCACGGCGATCTAAAACCGTCGAACGTGCTGGTCGAAGGCCTCGAAGACCAGCCGCCCCAGGTGCACGTCTTGGATTTCGGCCTCGCCTGGCTCCGGCAAGACGCACACGACGAGCGGCTAGACGGCAACAAGCCGATGGAGTTTGCGCCCCACGCGGGCGCGGGCACGCCGGGCTACATGGCGCCCGAGCAGATCCAGCACGAGATGCACCACGTGTGCGGTGCGACGGACCTCTATCCGCTCGGCTGCATCCTGTATCGAATATTCTCTAGGCGCGCGCCCTTTTCTGGCGAATCGAAAGAGCTTTTGCGCGTGCACGCGTTCGAGCAAGCACCAGCGCTCAAGCCGACGTTCGACGTCCCCGACGGCATGGGCGCGTTCGTCGCGCGCCTGCTCGCCAAGCGCCCCTGGGATCGCTGGGAGTTTGCCGCCGAGTGTCGCGCGGACTGGGCCAAGTGGCGACCAAAGGTCGTCGAGTCATCCGCTTGGCGACTGCCGATCGAAAAGCGCTCTTCGCCGCTCCGAAGCGCGGCCCCGACGCGCCGCACGGGCACGCGCGGACCGAACCTCGATCTATCGCCGGCGCCGGAGCGCGCCCCGGGCCTGCTCAGTATTCGCCCGAGCCCGCTAGTCGGTCGCGACGACGTACGCAGCACGCTGCGCGAGGTGTGCGACGACGTGATCGACGGCGTCGGCGCGCCGCACCGCTTGGTGATGTTGGTCGGCCCCGCTGGCTGCGGCAAGAGCCGCATCGCGGAGTGGCTGAGCGAGGTCGTGCACGAAGAGGGCACGA
>DASYCR010000864.1:0-5799 GCA_036500095.1 Polyangiaceae bacterium | reverse complement strand
GCTCGCACATGGCATCCGAAAAGGTTCAAGTCTTCAACGATCTCAACTTCGAGCAGGAAGTGCTCAAATCCACCGTTCCCGTGCTCGTGGATTTTACGGCGACCTGGTGCGGACCCTGCAAAGCCTTGGCGCCCATCGTCGACCAGCTGGCGGAGGATTTGCACGGCCAGGTCAAGGTCGGCAAGCTCGATATCGATGATTCGCCGGTTACGGCCGGAAAGCTGGGCGTCCGCGGCGTGCCGACCGTGATGGTGTTCAAGAACGGCGAACGCGCCGCTCAACACGTCGGTCTGACGACCAAGCAGAAGCTCGCGGATCTCGTCAAAGTCTGACCGTCGCGCCGGGCGCGGCTAGCAAGGCTCTGCGCCGCCGCAGAGGCTCGCGCACGGCGCTCGTGAAATCGCGCGCAATTGGGCGATCGCTCGGCGATCTATTGCAACCGTTTGCCGACTCGTGACTATAGGGTGGGCATGAAGGGTAGCGGTGCGCGTTGGGCGCTGGTGGTGGCGGTGGTCGCAAGCTGGCTCGTAGCCTGCGGGAGCGATAACTCCTCGGGTCCTGCGCCGGGCGTGAGTTGCTCGCCGGGCGTGAGCGTCTGCGTCACGGACACCGTCGGGACGGTGTGTCCCAAGGACGGCAGCGGGCAGCTGGCGTTCAGCTGCGGGTCCGGCCAAACCTGTCAGGGAGGTGCCTGCGTGGGAGCCACGTGCACGACTGGCGCACAAGAGTGCGTCGGAGATTCCGTGTTGCGCGTGTGCGCAACGGATGGGAGCTGGGTGCCGGTCGCGTGCTCGGCGAGCGAGCTGTGCAACGACGGTAAGTGCGTCGCGACGAGCGACGCGGGCACGAGCGAGGCAGGCGCGCCCGAAGCGGGCACGGCTTGCACGCCGGGCAAGAAGGAGTGCGCCGATACCGGCAGCACGCGCGAATGCAGCACCGATGGGTCGACCTGGACGGTGGTCGCGTGCGCCGCGAACGAGCAGTGCAGCGGAGGAGAGTGCAGCTTCGATCCTAACGCGCCGTGCGCTCAAGGCAGCACTCAATGCCAGGACGCGACGACGCTCTACCGCTGCAAAAAGAGCGGGCAAGGCTACGACGCCGTGACTTGCCCGGCTACCGCGCCCTGCGCGGACGGCGCGTGCAAGGGTCCCGCCTGCAACGCGGGCGAGACGAAATGCGAGCCGATCGGCAGCCAAATGTCCAACGCGTACGATCATGTGCTGACGTGCACGGACGGCACCGCCTGGGACTCCGTGCTCTGCAACTCGAACCAAGAGTGCGCCTACGATCTGGATCGCTCGACGCTCGATCAGGACCTGGCATTGTTCAACGCGGGTTCGCGGAACATCGAGATCCCCGCGGGCGTCTCCGCCTCCTGTCACGATGAGACCTGCGCGTTTGCCTTGGGTTTCACCTCGATTCCTTACGCGTTCTCCTGTGGCGATCCGGCGGATCTGACCGTCGACACGGTGCACGGCTACAGCTGGTGCTTGTCCGCTCCGCCGATCATCGCCACGAGCTGGCTCACGTACCCATGTCGCGCGGGCCAGACGTGCGACGAGCAGACCTTTGGTTGTACGGGGGGCTGCACGCCGGGTGACACGCAGTGCGGCGGACACGACTTGGCAGACGGTGATCAGGTAGAGAGCTGTGGAGCAGACGGCACGTGGGGCGATCCCGTGAGCTGTCCCGCTGACCAGGTCTGTGGTTTCTCTCAGGTCAACGTGGGGCCAGGCGGGGGTCATTGCATGGCCTCCGCATGTGCCTACTGGCGCGCATGGACCGGCCTGCCGTACACGCCGCCGCCGCTGCTCTACGGACAGTGCGACCCGAGCGGCAAGATTCTGCCGTGCCTATCGGATGGAACATTGGGAGCGCCCGAAGATTGTCCTCCGCCAAATACTTGCATCGAGGGATCTGCGACCCCCGACGGCCAGAATACGGGCTCATGCGGAGAGCTACCGACCTGAGCGCTGCAAGCGCGGGAGCATCCAAACCGAGGTCTGCTCAATCGGCAGGGCCGCTTCAACGCGTCACGATCGTCCCCGGCGCCTGATACACCTCTTTCGGGATCTCCAGCGTGGGGTCGTAGTGGCACTTCATCAGTCGGTATTCGCTGCGCGCGGCGTCGCTGCCTGCGCCGACGGTCGTGCGGAAGAGCCAGCCGTGGTCGAGATCGCCTGGATCGACGAGCAACCGTTCGGAGCGCGAGACTCCGGCGTCGCTCAGCACGGGTTCTGCGTCGAACATCGCCACGCATGGATGTTCGGGCGTGCCGTGCAGCACCGCGCGCGCGGTCAGGAACGTGCGCGGTGGATCGAGTGGATCACTGACGACGATTGGGTGGCGGGTGCCCGGTAACTCGCTGGCGACGACGCGGGGCGTGAGCGTGCGCTCGTCGTTGCTGCAGGGATTCGGACGATCGGGGAGATCGCTTTGGGTGGGAACCGCCACCGCGTCGTCGAGCACCGCGCCGCTCGCGCGAAACGGCAGAAAGCGCGCATGCGCGTGGTGGCCCGGCTCGCTCACCTGCACGTAGACGCCGGCGGACTGCCCGCGATAGGCGATCGTCGTCTGCTGCTGGGCCAAAAATAGCTCGGGTTTCGGCAAAGAGACCGTCTCCGCGTCGAACACGAACGCGCCGTGCTCGAGGCGCGCGCGCACGATGCCGGGGTGATCTTGAAAGAGCAGGATCGGCAGGTGCACGCCGTCTTGATGGACCACGTCCGGCCCGGATCCCGACGAGCTCGGCGCTACGGGCCAGGATACGGCTGGAAAATGCGCGCTCGTCTTGCCGTCGAAGAACCAGGTTTCTTGGGCGTTGTCCGCGGCGTGGTGCAAACGCAGATAGAGGCCACCCTGCGCGATGCTGAGCAACGCTGGAGCGGCGATCTCGGAGCGACCCGCGCGCTCGTAGTCCTGTGGCTCGTAGGCTCCGCCGTCCGCGAGCCGCGCGTGATAGCTCCTGCTCTCGAAGGCGTTGTCCCAGGCGACGTCGACGTCACGCAGATGCGTGTCGCGCTCATTGCGGTCGACCGTGGCGTAGCGGAGCGCCGCGGGACCTTCGATCTGGTTCGAGTACGCGAAGGCGTAGCCGTCGCCGCGCTCGAGTGGCTTGAGCAGGCTCACGAGCTCGGTCCGCGGGTGCGCGCCGCCGAGGCCGTGCACGCTGGTGATGGATCGCCGCGCTTCGTCGATCGAAACGGCGAGCCAGGCGAGCTTGCCGCGCGCGGAGTCGTGCGCGTTCGGCAGGTCACGCACGCCGGGCAGCGCTTGCCAGCCCGTGTCGTCGAGCGAGCAGGCGATCGGCGCCAGCACGCGGCGCTCCGTGAACTCGGGCGTCGCGCTGCGTGGCGGCGGCATCGGCTCGCTGGCGACTCCTCGTTGCCCGCCCCAGCCGACGCGCGACAACTCCTGCCCCACGACGCAGCCGACGCTCGCGCATTGAATGGCCGCGCATTCCGTTTCCCCGTTGCGACAGAGCTCGAGCGGAAAGCGCCCGAGCGACGCCCAACCGACGCCGCCGTCGAGCGACTCCCAGGCTTCGCGCGTGCGCACGGCGATCGCGATGGCGCGCAGGCCCGCGGCGGCCATCAACGCGCTCGATTCCGGGGATTTACCGATCGAAAGCACGTGCCCCTGCTCATCGACCACGACCAGGCTGCGCTTGCGTTGTTCGTTGATCACGAGCGACACGCTGCCGTCCTCCGCGGGTGCGAAGGAGTCGATCTTTACGTCGCTGCCGCGGCCCCAAGCGTCGTCTTCTTCCTCGGCGTCCGCGCGCACGAGATCGAGGTCGCGCACCTCGAAGGTGAGGCCCGCGTCGCGCGACACGAAAATGCCGAGCTGCGCCGTCTTGTTGCGCCGGGCGACCGCGTACACCGAGCGACCGTCGACGGCGAACGTGAGCCGGAGCGCCACGCCCTCCAGCGAGGGAGCGGCCGCGGGCACGAGCTCGAACGGCGCGACGCGCTGAGCGCCATTCACTCGCGGCGCGCCCGCGCTCGTCATACTGGCGAGCTTCTCGGCGGCGCGCGCAGGCGACACGGCTTTGCGCAAGTAGATGCCGCTCGCGTCGCAGCCGCTGCCGCCTCGCGCGCACAGTCCGGACAGCACGAGCGCGCCGCCCGCGCCCGCCACCATTTGGAACTTGTCGAGCTTGCCGTGGGCCACGAACGGCTCGGCCTGGAAATCACCGTCACCCTCGCGGCGATAGAAATCGATCGGTTGCGATTCGTTCGTGGCTTGGCTGCGAAAACACGCTAGTTCGAGCGCTCGCCCAAAGCCCGCGACGCGCGCTTCCTGGCACAGGCTGAGCATGGGTATGGCGGTCTTTTCTAGTGGGCCGGTCCAGGGACCGCTGAGCAGCTGGAAGGTGGGCGGTCCGATGGGGATGCCGGCGCTCACGGCTTTCTGCATGATCGCCGCGTCGCGGGCGGGCGGCTTCAAGATTTCCACGTAGCGCCCGCCGATCCACACGGCGCGTCCGTCGCGCAGCGCGCTCGCGTCAGGGCCGATGGGTGGGACCCGCTCGCCTAGGACGCGCGCGAGCCCGCCGCCTTGGCTCCAGTTGCTCGCGGTGCTCACGGGCGTGAGCCGCGGCGGCGTCCCGCTCAGGTTCATCGTGCCGAGTAAGCTCTGGACGTAAACGCTGCCGTAAGCGTCGCGCCACAGCGCGTGCGCGCCGATCGTGGCTTGGTCGAGCGGCGCGAAGGTTTGTCCTTCGTTTTGCGTGAACCAGAGTCGCTCGGGTACGGAGAGCGCGAGGCCCGTGCCGTCGCTGGCGAGCTCCACGTCGACGAACTCGATCCCGCTCGGCCCCACTTGAGAAAAGGAGGCCGCGCCGTCGTCACTGCGCAGCAGCGTGCGTTGTCGCGAAATACCGAGGATCGAACGTCCGCTCGCGGTCACGCGCACGAGCGGCTCGAGCGGCGCGCTCGAGCGCAGGAACGCCCCGAGCGGTTCGCGCGCCTGATACGCCGTGCCGCTCGCGCCCACGAACCAGTAGCCGCCGCCGCTTTCGCCGTTGGCGTCGAGCACGGCGATCAGATCTTCGGGCGCCAGCGCGGAGCTCACGGCGAGCCCCGGATTCTGCGCGTGCGGCGAGAGCAGCGCGCGTTCGCCCCGTTTGCCGACCAAGAGCGCGCGCCCGTCCGGGAAAGAGCGCACCGAATCGATCGGCGCCATCTGTCGCGGGTGATAGCGCCAGCTCGCGGGCGACTCATATGCCGGCGCGGCTACCGCGTCGACCAACAGCGAGGCGTGCTTGGGCGGCGCCTGCAGCGCCTCGTGCGAGCACGCGGCGAGCGCCAGAGCGAACCCGGTTACGAACGAGCGACGGAGCACGCCGCCATCTTACCGCGCCGACGCTCGCTGTCAGGGCGCAATGCCTGCGCGTTCGTAGTCGGCCGCCGATTTTTCGACGATACTCAGGTCGCGCGCCGCCTTTTCAGCCTCCGCGTCGAGCGCCGCGGTGAACAAGGTGAGGCCCCAAATGCCGTTGTCGCGCCGGCGGAACGGGTAGCGCGTGCCGTGCGCCGTCTCCACCGTGGCTCGCTCACCGTGGATCTCGACGTGCGCCACGCCCGATAGATCTTTACGCAAGCGGTTCACCCAACCGAACCTGTGCGCGAAGATCACGAGCACGTCCGCGCCGTCCGCGGCGTTCGCTTCTTCTTGGTAGAGCGTGGCGAGCCGGCTGCGCTCGGGTTCGGGGTACGCGGCGAGCACGCGCGCGCGCGCTTTTTTTCGGTAGTCACGGATCGTGTAACAAGCGTGCTGCGCTTCGGTTTCGAGATA
>DASYCR010000863.1:0-4571 GCA_036500095.1 Polyangiaceae bacterium | reverse complement strand
ACTGCGCACGACGTGTTGCGGCCAGCAGGCGATGATCTTGCCGGCGCAAGGCAGCGCCGTGCCGCGCGAGGTGGCGCTGAACGGCAGCGCGTGGCCGCCTTTCTCGAGCTTGATGCCCTGGGCCGAGACAATCGAGCAAGTGCCGCTGCTCGGGGACATCATGACGGTCGTCGACAACTCGAAAGCCATCGATACCGAGCTCGCGCGCTGGAACAGCAGCCAAATGTGGCCACCTGCGAGCTCGGCCGGTGCGTGCAGCAATGGGATGGGCATCGGCGCAGGCGGCGCTGGTACTGGGACGGGCATGTTCCCGCGCGGGGGCGCGAGCGGCACTGGCAACACGGCAGACGGAGGGTGTGGCTGCTCGCTGCCGAAGAGGCCGAACGCCCTAGGGCTCGCCGGCGCGCTCGGCCTACTCGGATTCGGATGGCTCCGGCGAAGACGACGAAGCTGACTCATCGCGGGCTTCGTGTAGCTGCTGAACGACGGCATAGAGCTCGCGCCTCGCGAGAGTGACCGTCGGCGCAAGCTCCGCGACCACCGTCTTGACGCTCGCCCCTTGGTTCAGCCGTGTCGCGATCTGTGCCTCGAGTTCGGCGCTGTTCGTCTCGACCTCCGCGTCCTGCGCGGAGCCGCCTGCGACGACCAGCGTGATTTCGCCGCGCCACTCGTGTTCGAGCAGCGCAAGCTCGCTCAGAGTGCCTCGGCGGATCTCTTCGTGGAGCTTGCTGAGCTCACGGCAAATGGCGGCGGCGCGCTCTGGCGCGAGCTCAGCGAGCTCGCGCAGGGTCTTCTGCAATCGTTGCGGTGACTCGAACAGCACCGTGGGGTCGCTGCCGTGCGCGACGCGTTCGAGCGCCGCGCGCCGCTTTTGACCCTGGCGCGGCAAAAAGCCGAGAAACGCGAAGCTCGCATCGACCAAGCCGGACGCGGCGACTGCTGCCGTGAGCGCGCTCGGCCCGGGGATCGCCGAGACCGTCACACCCCGCTCGACGGCGAGGCGCACGAGCGCGGTCCCCGGATCGCTGATGGACGGCATGCCGGCGTCGGTGACGAGCGCGACGTCCTGCCCATTTTCGAGCAAGGCGAGCACGCCGGCGAGTTTGTGCGGCGACGCGTGGGCGTCGAGCGAGTGCAGGGTTTTCCCAGAAATTTCGAAATGTGTGAGCAGCCCGCGCGTGCGGCGAGTGTCTTCGGCGGCGATCTGTTGCACGCCGCGCAGCGTCTCGAGCGCACGCAGCGTGATGTCGCCCAAGTTACCGATCGGCGTGCCGACGAGGAAGAGCGTGCCCGGCACGGCGGACTCGCTCAGCCGACGCCGACTGCGTCACCCAATGTGGAGCGCAGGTACTCGCGCAGCTTGCCGGTGACGCGAGACTCGAGCTGTCGTACGCGCTCGCGCGAGACGCCAAACTCGTCGCCCAGCTCTTGCAGGGTCAGCGGTTCCTCGGAGATCAGCCGTTTGTCGAAGATGGCGAGATCCTTGCCGTTCAAGGTCTTGCGGAACTCATCGAGCCGCTCGTGGAGTAACTGGTTCAGCTCTGAGCCTTCGGCAAGTTTGTCGGGGCTATCACCGGGAGAAGGCATCAGCTCGAGCCGCGTGGTGGTGCGTCCGTCGCTCTCGTTCACGGTGGCGTCGAGCGAGGCGTCCGCGCGCGACAAGCGCCGATCCATCTCGACCACGTCCGCTTCCGCGACGTTCAGACGCTTGGCGATCTCGGCATGCGTCGGCTCGATGCCCATCGCGCTCAGCTTGTCCTTCTCCTTGTTCAAATTGAAGAAGAGCTTGCGCTGGGCCTGCGTGGTGCCCACCTTGACGAGCCGCCAGTTGTTGAGAATGAAGCGCAACATGTAGGCGCGAATCCACCAGGCGGCGTAGCTCGAGAGCTTGACGCCGCGGTACGGGTCGTAGCGCTTGACCGCTTGCATCAAGCCGATGTTGCCCTCTTGCACCAGATCCATGATGTTGCGGTAGGCGCGGCGGTACTCATAGGCGAGCTTGACGACCAGGCGCAGGTTGGCGGTGACGAGACGTGCGGCGGTCTCTACGTCCTGTGTCTCGCTATACTTGACCGCGAGTTTGTGTTCATCGTCGGTCGAGAGCAGCGGGTGGCGCTGTACCTCACGCATGTACGCTTGCAGCGCGTCGAAGCGCGCGAGGCCTCGCTCTTCTCCCGCAGGCTCAGCCTCGCTCTCTGTTTCGCTCACCTCGGACTCGGACTCGGACTCGGATTCGCCACCCTCGTCCTCGTCCTCGTCTTCGATCGCCGGCTCGACGACGCCTGCATCGTCGAGCAAGGCGTCGGGCTCTTCACTCTCGCCGTCAGGTCCTGCGGGGGAAGCCTCGTGCGCCTCGGTATCGCCCTGCTCGGACTCCGAACGGCTTGCTTCCTTGCCCGCGGTGCGCCGACCGCGTTTCCTTGATTCCACTTTGGTTGTCACGGGTTAGGGCGGGCTCTCGGACGAGGCGGAGGAGCGTGGGCCTCGTTCCGACTATCGTCAAGCTTCTGCTCGCTCAGCGTTGCAGAATGTGGGATCCTTTCAGCGATTGGTCGAGGGGACCATGGACCTAGCCACCGATACGCAACCCGTCCGTTACTACTCCGAGCTCGACTACCGAGCCATGCTCGACGCGGTAGCCGATCCGATCGCCGTCGCTCAGGACGACGAGTTTTTGTACGCGAACGCTGCCTGGCTCTCGTTCTTTGGATTCAAAGACGTGCGGCAGCTGGCGAGTGAAGTCGTCTCGGAACAAGTACGGGCTGATCACCGCGCCGCGTTCGCGCGCGGGCTCGAGTCGGTGCGCCTTCGCAGCGGCGTGGTGGTGCGCGCCCGGTACCGGTTCCATCGCCACGATCAGCGGGGCATGGTCGAGGTGGACGTATCGCTATCTCGAGTCGAGCTCAGTGACGGCGTGGGGACGCTGATCTCGATTCATCCGGTGAACGACGCACCGATCGCGAACCCTCAGCTGGCAGAAACCGAGCGCATGGCGTCACTGGGCACGCTCGCCGCCGGCGTCGCTCACGAGATCAACAACCCGCTCGCGTACGTGCTGGCCAGCTTGGAGCTCGGAGCACGCGAGCTCTCGGACGCGCAGGCCGCGATTACCGACGTGGAGCGTCTCCGCACCGCGCTCTCGGAGGCGCTCGGCGCACTTCACAACGCGCGCGAGGGCGCTGAGCGCGTACGCAACATCGTGCGTGACCTCATGGATTTTTCCCGCGCAGGGTCGCCGAGCGACGGCGCGGTTTCGCTGGAGGCCGTGCTCGATTCCGCGATTCGGGTTGCATGGAACGAGATCCGGCATCGGGCGCGCTTGGTCAAACGCTACGGCGGCGTGGCGCCCGTAGCCGGAGACGACGCGCGCATCGGCCAGGTTTTTCTCAATTTGTTGATGAATGCCGCGCAGGCCATCGACGGCGATCCCGGTCAAAATGAGATCACGCTGGCCACCAGCGTGGAAGCAGGGCGCGCGGTGGTCGAGGTGAGCGATACCGGCTCTGGTATCCCGCCCGATGAAGTCGATCGCGTCTTCGATCCGTTCTACACGACGAAACCGTCGGGCAAGGGTACCGGCCTCGGGCTCGCCATTTGCCACGGCATCGTGACCGCGCTCGGCGGAGCCATCTCGGTCAAGAGCGAGCTCGGCAAGGGCTCCACCTTCCGCGTCACGTTGCCGCTCGCGCCGGAGACGTCGCCGTCACAGCGCGCGCGCGCCACGGCTCCACCCGAGTCACAAGCCCCACCCTCGCGCATCCTGATCATCGACGACGAGCCGTTGCTGGGCCAAACGCTGTCGTATGCCTTCAAGGGCCGGCACGACGTGGTGAGCTCTACGAGCGGTCGCGACGCCCTGGCGCGGCTCGAGCAAGACGCGCGCTTCGATCTCGTGCTGTGCGATCTAATGATGCCCGACATCGGCGGGGCCGCCGTGTACCAAGCCGTGCTGCGCGACCGTCCGAGCCTCGCCGCACGCTTCGTATTCATTACGGGCGGCGCCTTCACCGAGAAGGCGCGCGAATTTCTGGAGCAGCATCCGGGTGCTCGGCTCGAAAAGCCGTTCACCATCAATCAAGTGGAGCGTTTGCTCGGACAGCTGCGAACTGGTGCTCTGGGCGCGCTGGATGGGAGCTCGCCAGCCTAGGGCTTGCGCAAATCCACTTTGTGACCCGGCACGGCGGTGTCGCCGAGCAGGACGAACGTGTCGAACGGGCTCTTGTCGATGGTCTTGGACGAGGCGGTCAAGTCGTAGACGAGGCCCCATTCGACGCTCGGGGCTGCCGAGACGAACAGCGTCGTCGAATCCTTGCAACCCTTCTCGGCGCGCTCGATGTTGTCCCCGGTCATGCTGAGATCCGGGCCAGCCATGCCCTTGCTGTGCTTGACCGCCACGCCGCCCGACAGCTTCCAGACCGCCGTGCCACGGTCTTCGACAACCATCGCCACCACGCTGCACGAGCGCGGGGTCTTCAGCGTCAGCTCCGGGCTGAACGGCAGCGAGGTCGCGAACTCCTTGCGCGTCTCGGTCTTGATCACGACGTGCTTGGCGCCGAGCTTGGCGAGCTCGT
>DASYCR010000862.1:0-1530 GCA_036500095.1 Polyangiaceae bacterium | reverse complement strand
TTTTTCGCGTCACGCCTTGCCTCCGAGGGGCAGCTCCAAGCGAAAGGCCTTGCCCGCGCCAGGCTCGAGCGAGAGCTCGCCTTGCATCGCGCGGGCGAGGGCGCGGGCGATGGGCAGGCCTAGACCGAGGCCTTGGCGCTTGGTCGTGCGCAGCGGATCGAACAGCGTGTCGCGGATGCTGTCGGCTAGCGCTGGGCCGTCGTCGGCCACGTTGACGATGGCGCGGCCAGCCTCGGTGGAAAGGCGAATGGTCACGGTTCCGCGAACCTTCCCCTGCAGCGAGTGCAAGCTGTTATCCAGCAAGTTCTCGAGGATCGTGCGCACGTAGCTCGGGTCGGCGCTGACTACGACCTCGTTATCACATTCGGCGCGTACCACCACGCCGTCGCCCTGCGCGAGCCCGCGCGCGTCATCGGCTAGCGCGCTGATCAAGCGGCTGAGCTCGATGCGTTGACCTTCGGGCTCGCCACTGCTCTGCATGGATCGCAGCGCTTCCAGGTGCGACAGCGCGCGCCGCGCCTGACCGTGGGCGCGCGCGACGAGCTGGCTGCGCTGCGGCTCGTCTCCTTCGCAGGCGCCGTATTCGTCGAGCAGAAGGCCGAGCGCGTGCAGTGGATTGTTCAGCTCGTGCAGCACGGCGGCCGCGACGACCCACACGGCTTGGTCTCGCTCCACCTTCAGCAGGCGTGTGCGCAAAGCCTCCGCGCGGCTCGCGCTCTCCTCGGCTGCGGACAGCCGCGCGCGCAGCCGCAGGTGGTACACCGAGAGCCCGAGCAAGCCGCCTGCCAGTACCGGGATTAGGTGATCGATCAGCGAATGCGCACTCGCGAGCGCTCCGGTCAGGGTTCCGGTTCGCAGGCGGGCTTCGGAGACCAGGTCGAATGCCACATAGGTCATACCCGCGAGCAGGCCCGAGAGCACGTACGCCGCGAGCGGCCATTCCTTGCGATTTGCCACGAAAACCCGGGAAACTCTTAGCACAATCGGCTCGCTCTCCGACACTTGCCGGATACGCGCTCGGGCGGGGCCGGCTACTTTTGGCACATGTTCAAGCTCGCCCGAGCGCTCGCGGTCGGCCTCGTGCTTGCGGGCGCGGCCGCCTGCACCAGCAGCCGCGATGACGGAGCAGTGTGCAATCCGGACGATCAGGATGGGGTCGTCGGTGGCAACGATGTGATCCTGCTCAACGTCAGCGATACTGCGTTTGCAGTGGGTGGCCTCGATAGCGGCTCCACCGAGCCGAACATCGCGGTGCAGAACCTGAGCAATGTGACCCTGACGTTGACGAATGTCGGCACCACGCCGCACGGCCTGTACATCGCTTGCATCCAGACGGGCTCGCCGGCAGGTTGTCCGGCGAGCTCGTGTTTCCCGGACAGCGCGAATATCCCCGCGCTTGCGCCTGGTGACAGCGCCACCGTGTCTTTCGCGACGCCCGCGGTCGAGGGCGCGTACCCTTTCGTATCCCACGAGGCTTACGATGCCGGCACCGACGCCGATGGCGGCGTGAGCGGCCTCGTCGGCGAATTC
>DASYCR010000861.1:0-5079 GCA_036500095.1 Polyangiaceae bacterium | reverse complement strand
ACGCGGCGTCGTGATAACTTACAGGAGTGATTTCGCACCTTCGCCGCGGGCAGCTCGCTTGGTTAGCGATCCTTCCTCTGCTCGGGTTCGGGTGCAGCGCGGCCCCCAAGCAGACCGGCAGTCGCACCAGCGGAAACGCCGGCGTGGGCGGCTACGCCGGCGGCGCGGGCACATCGGCGCCGAGCGGCGGCGGGACCAGCGGCGGCGGTAACGGGAACGGCGGCAGCGGTGTTTACGCTGGCGGATCCGCAGGGGTCGGACAAGGTGCGGCGGGCAGCGGCGCGGCCGGCTCCAGCGCGACGGGCGCCGGAGGTTTCGGCGGCGCGGGCGCCGGCTCTGCGAACGGAGGCAACGCAGGGAGCAACAGCGCGGCCGGCTCCAGCACTGCGGGTGCGAGCGGCGCGGGCAACGCCGGTACTAGCGGCGTGGGAACCGGCGGCGGCGGCGCGGGCGGCGCGGGAGCCGGTGGCACGACGAGCTCGCCGTGTTCGGCGCCGGGCCTACTCTTCTGCGACGACTTCGAAGCCCGCCCGCTCGGCTCGACCTTCAGCGCGCCCTGGACCACGACGCTCATCGGCGGCACGACGAGCACGATCACAATCGACGACTCCGTGCCGGCGCACAGCGGCACGCATTCCGTGCGCACGCACCCAACTGACGAAGGCTACCAGACGCTGCTCGTGTTCCACGATCCGAACGTGCTGCCCGTCAAGAGCGGGCGCTTCTACGTGCGCGCCGAGGTTCGCTTCGACACGGCCATGAGCGCCCAGCACAACACGTTCCTGATGGCGACTCTATTCAGCGCGCCCGACTCCGGCACGACCGCGCGCGTGGGCGAAGACAATCAGATGCTGATCATGACTGTGGGCGGCGACGCGCACGGCTACAACTCCAACTTCGACAAGAGCTTGCCAAACGGCATCGCCTTCCAACCTCGCCAGTGGGAGTGTCTCGAGCTGATGTTCGACGCGCCGAACATGTCCTTCGACGTGTGGGTCGACGGCCAAGAAGTGCTCGGTCTGAGCGCCGGAGTACACGCGATGCCCCCGCCGCTCGCCCACGACAACTACGACACTCTCCGCCTCGGCTTCGAAAAATACGCCGGACCCGTCACCGATATCTGGTGGGACGACGTCGCCATCGGCACGACGCAGATCGGCTGTCCCTGAGCGCCTGAAGCCCGAGAGCCTCACGGCGGCGGTCCTTGCTATGCTGCGGGGCTCAGCATGCCCGTGATCCTGGTCGAGCTGCCCGCTGCTGACAGCGGCGATCCAAACGTGCCCGCGCTGATCCGTGCCTGCAGCGAGGGCCTGCACGACGGCGAGTGCGCCTTGCAGGAGCAGCGCCTGAGCGAACCGGCGGCGGCAGTGGCGATCGTGTCTTGGCTCGACAGCGAACATCAGCACGCGCGCCTCGAGGTCGTCAGCCGCGAGGAGTCGCACGCCGCATGGCACACGCGCGAACTCGGCTTCCACGAGCAGGACGCGGCGGTCGAACGCTGGCGCGCGCTCGGCTTCGCGATCGCGAGCCTGGTCGGGGAAGCGCTGCCCAGCTCGCCCGCACCTCGACGGGAGGTCAGCTCGCCGACGCCGCCGCCGGCACCCCGCTCGCACTCCGCGGCACGGCCGCTCAAACTCTGGCACACGGCGATCGGCGCTCAGCTGTCACGCGGTCTATCCGCCGGCGCGCCGGGCGCGGGGCTCTGGCTCGGACTCGCTCGACGCTGCTGCGGCGATGCTGGGCTCGAGATCTTGGCGCGCGCCGGCGAGAGCTGGAGTAGCGCGTCGGCACACGGCATCAGTGCGCGCTTCACCACGATCGGACTCGGTCTCGGTCTGGAGCTCGTGCCTCTGCGCGAGCTCGCGCTCGACGCGTCGCTGCTCGGCGTACTCGACGCGCTACACGTCGCGGCCGAGAGCCCGAGCACGGGCACGACGGCGTCCGCGCACCGCAACTTGCTAGGCGCAGCTATCGGCCTCGACGCAGTTTGGCCGCGAGAGTCCACCGTGGCAGCCTCACTCGGTGGTGAGCTGCTCGCTCTCTCGGGCGCCACGGGCATCCACCTGTTCAACCAAGAAGCCGCCGAGAGCCCCGCCTTGCGCTGGGGCGCGCGCGCGGGCTTGCGCTTTCGCTTTTGAGGCGCTCTCAGGGGCAGATTTCGCCGAGAACACCCTGAATCGCGCTCGCGACGGTGTCCGCGGTCGTCGCTTGATAGTACTTGGCGGTGCCGGCTGTCTGGCTATAGGTCGCCAGTTGGCTGCCGCCGCAGGCACCGAGCTGGGCCGGGAATTCCTTGATGTTCTGCCCCTTGCCCGCGTTGGCGACCATCTGCAAGAAGGTCTCATAGCCGCTCGTATCCGATGTGAGCTCGTCGAACTGCGTGTTGTCGCCGAGCCCGACCACGTGCGTGATGACACCGGCCTGATACGCGTTCTGAACGGCCTTGAACACCGAGTCAACGCTACAAGGAGAGTCGAACAAGGTGCCGCAGGTATCCGGAACGCCGGTCATGATCAACACGATGTGCGCGCCCGCTCCGGCACCGAGCGCGGTGACCGCGGACGTTTCTGCCTCCGCCACTGGCGAGTCGAGCTTGAATTTCATCGCCGTCGCGTACGTCGCGGCGCCCGTCTGAAATCCGGCCGCCAGATTCGCGACGGCATTGGTCGTGACCGGCACGGAGCTCGAGAGCGGGCACATCGCACCGGTAACGTCCGTCTCCCGGTAGAAAAAGAGCGCGCCCATCGGGAGCTTCGCCTGGAACGGCGCCGCCACGCTGCTCGGCCCGCTGAGAGCGTCGCTGACCATGCCCCAGTACGGCGCGGTCGTCGTCGGCATTTCGAACATCGAGCCCGAGGCCTGAATCAAGAAGAGCACGCGCGCTCCGCCGCATGTTCCCGAGCCGCTTCCGCCGCTACCGCTCGTGCCGGAGGCGCCACTCACGCCCGCGCTGCCGCTCGCACCCGCGCTGCCGCTCGCGCCCGCTGCGGCGCTCCCGCCGTTGCCCGAACCGCTCACACCGGCGCTCCCGCCGTTGCCAGACCCGCTCACGCCTGCGCTCCCGCTCGCGCCTGCGCCGGCCGAGCTCCCGCCGACGGCCCCGCCTCCGCCCGTGCCGCCTGCGATGGATCCTGCGCTGCTCCCGCCGGCGCCCGAGACGCCCGCGCCGCCGCCGCTGCCGCCCGCACCGCTCCGAGGCTCACACTGCGCGTTCGTGCAAACCTGCGTGGTCGCACACTCGGCATCGCCCTGGCATGCGACGGTCTTGACGCATTGCTCGAGCGCGCAGTGCTCGTCCGCCTTGCAATCGACGTCCTGATAACAACTTACGCAGCGCCCATCAGGACTGCACACCTCTGTCGACGGGCAATCGAGCGTACGCTGACAGCTCTGCGCGGCCGCGCCGCCCGTACCGCCCGCGCCACCTACGCCCTGGAACAGAAGCTGCGGCGGACTCGAATCACCGCAACCGCCCGCCAAAGCGGCCACGAGCAACGCCCCGACCGCGCCGCTGCCAAGCGAAGCTCTGGTCACGCGCCGATTCACCACATCGACTGATTACCACGAGTCTCAGCGGCGAGCCTACGGGAGCGGCTTCGGCCTGGTCCCACAAATGCCTAATATTGCTAGCCTTCCTCAATCATCGGCCTGCTCTGGCTCGAGCGGCGTTACTGATCAATTGCATGGCTTCGACCGTCGCACGGTGGCTTCGGCCGATCCCTGGCAAGGGCCAGCCGCAAAAGTCCGCGCGCGCGGACGACGAAGCCCTGATCGAAGCTATTCAACGGGGCGACCCGAAGCTCGGGGCGGACTTGTACGCGCGCTTGATTCGCGTGGTCGACTGCACGTTGTACCGCGTGCTCGGCAGCCGCGATCCGGAGCACGGGGATCTGGTGCAATCTTCCTTCGAGCAAATCGTGGTGACGATCGCCCAACGCAAGTACGCGCGCGCGTGCAGCTTGACCTCTTGGGCCTCGGCGATCACCTGCAATGTCGCGCTCAACACGCTCCGCTCGCGGCGCACGGAGCGAAAGTACATCGCGCGCGGCCTCGAACAGGGTTTGCTCGAGGAGGTCGAACAGGGTCGCGACCTCGAGCGTGAAGTCCTGGCGCGGCGCGAGATGGAGCGCGTGCGCGCTGAGCTCTCGCAAATGAGCGAGGAGCGCTCGGAGGTCTTGCTGCTACACGACATGCTCGGCAAGGAGCTCTCGGAGATCTCCGTGTTGCTCAATATTTCCGTATCCGCAGCGCAATCGCGGCTCGTACGAGGCCGACGCGAGCTCGAGCAGCGACTCACGGGCAGGCACGAGGTCGGCGATGACTGAGCGCAAACGGGGGGTGGAAGACGTGCTCGAGAGCATGGGGCGCATGGTCGTTCCGCTCGCGGACGAGCCGGACGCGCAGCGCGCGCGCATCGTGGCGGCTCTCGACGACAAACTCGACGCGACACGAAGCGCCCAGAAATCACGACGAAAGTCGCGTTGGCTGCTGGCCTGCGCGGCGTGTGTGACACTCGCTGCAGCGCTCTCCGTGGGCCATTCGTTGCGAGCGAACAAGGCCCCCGTGGCCCAGGTCGAGCCGAACGATCTCGTGCGCCGCGGCGACGCGATCGCGACGGCCGAGCGCGAGCACCGCAACGGGCGTCTCGAGAACGGCGCGGCGCTCTCCGTGTTCCCGTCGACCGAGCTCACCGTGTCTGCCGTCGCGGTCGGCGGTGACGAACTGATCCTCGATCGCGGTCGGATCGAACTCAAGGTGCCCAAGCTCGTGGCTGGGCGTACGCTCTCGGTCACGACCCCGGACGCGACCGTGACGGTGCGCGGCACGCGCTTCGCCGTCGAAGTGACGTTGCTCGACTCACATCCCATCACCCGTGTGGACGTCAGCGAGGGCAGCGTGTGGGTGCGCACCGGTAGCGAGCGACTGGTGCTCGAGGCCGGTACGCATTGGACCTCGCGTGCACCCGAAGCGCCGAGCACGCGCTCGGATTCGAGCGCAAGTCCAGCCAACCCGGCGCTCGAAGCGTCGGCGCCGGCGCCGGCCGTAGCGCTCGCGCCGAGTAGTGTGGACGCAGCCCCA
>DASYCR010000860.1:0-5201 GCA_036500095.1 Polyangiaceae bacterium | reverse complement strand
CACTAGCCGACGCTATTCAGCGCGTTTTTACGCTCGTCGAAGGAACTCTCATCTCCTGCGTCGCAGGCAGACTCGCGTACTATGAGGGGGAAGCTCCGAAGAATCGCTTCATTCTTCATCGGAAAGCGTGGTGACGCGCAGGCCCGAAGAGCCGAGCACTGCACCGTGTAAGCAGCGCAAATCCGCTATCGTGTGCTCGGCTGGAGGGGCATGCGCGACCTTATGTGGGGCACGCTTGTGCGCGCGTCGCATCGTTCGTTTCGTAGTGGTGCGGCCTTGCGTTGATGGTTTCGAATCCCGCCCTCTTCGCGGCGCTTGCCATCGCCCGCCGCGTCTTCGAACCTGTGATCCGCGACCGCCAGTAGGCATTCCTAGCTCGGCTCCGTCGGAGTGCTCGGCCCGGGAGGGGCTTGCTCGAGGGGCTCTTTTCACTTCTCATTGAGTCGAAGCCAGCAGCAATCGAAGAGTCTGGAAGTCCTTGAGTTGATCTTCTGATTGAGTGAGCCGCCATCGTAGATCGCCCGCCGTTCGGCCGAGCGCTTCACCGTCGTGAGCAACTCTGCGGGCTCCCGACCGACACAAGAGGGGTGTGCTACTCTCGCTCGAACGGAGCTACTGCCGATGGCTTCCCCGAATATCGCTCAACTACGGCCTTTGCGTCGCGCCGAGTACGACCAACTCGTGGCGCTCGGAGCGTTCCAAGATGAACGCATCGAGCTGCTCGACGGAGAGCTTGTCCGCTTGAGCCCGATCGGCCCGTCGCACGCCGAAACGGTCGCGAGACTATGCGAGTATCTGCTACCGGCCCTCAGCGGACGCGCGCGGGTATTCGTCCAAGCGGCGTTTGCCGCGGGGGATTCGTCCGAGCCTCAGCCGGATCTCGCGATTGTCCCGCTTGGCAACTACCGCGCAGAACACCCGGCGCGCGCGTATCTGCTGATCGAAGTGTCCGAATCGTCGCTCGCGCAAGATCGCGGTCGGAAGGCGCGCCTCTATGCGGAATCGTGCGTGCCGGAGTACTGGATCTTCAACCTCGTCGAGAGCGTCGTCGAGGTGCACACGGAGCCGCTGGACGGCGCCTATCAACGTGTGACGCGGCACGCGCCCGGCGCCGTGATCGCCCCGCTCGCGTTTCCAGACCTCGCGCTGCGCGTCGATGATTTTTTGACTTAGCAAACCTTCGTTGGCAAACCCCGAGTGCCCTGCTATCGCTGGCACGCGTGGCATACGCGTTCTCGGGTTTTCGCTGGCGCTGGGCGGTAGGCTCGCTCGCTATCTCGGTGGCGGGCTGTCATCCATCTGCGCCTAGCGCGTCACCCACCGCTGCAGCGCTTAGCGCGTCAACCGCCGTCGCGGTGAGTCCGCCGATTGCAGCAGCGGCGAGTGAACCGCCCGCGCCCGCGCAGAGCGCCGCGCCGGCAGCGGTCGCCGAACCTGCGCTGAGTCAGGACATTCCGAGCGAGTGCGCGGGAGCAGGCGAGGGCTGCGTGCCGCCCGTCGCCTTTGCGCAAGCGCTGTGCAAGGGCAAATTCCCGGATCTTGCGCTGCTGTTGTTCGGCAAACGCATGCCGTGGCAGCGCGTGTACGTGAAGGCCGAATGGATCGAGCCGGTGAACGTGTATGGCGGCGATCAAAGTGAGGCGTGGCTTCACTTCGGGGAAGAAGTGGTGGTTCTTCGCAAACACGTGGTGGGCGACAAGGCCGGAGTGCGCGTGAGCGGCCCGAGCGATGTCGACATCCTGCGCTGGGACGGCACGTGCGCCACCGTGCGCCAAGAAATGCTCGTGACCTACGCTACCGGACAGATTGACAGTCCGCGCATCATTTGGCGCTATCTGGATCCGCCGACCACGACCGCGCTCTTGCAGGACGCGCACGTGCAACAAGCCAGCGAGCACGAGCGCAAGATCTGCAAGGGCTCCTCCGCCAAACACCCGGAAGAGCCCTGCGACAAGGCGATGAAGACGCTCACCGCCGCCATCATGACCGCCGTCCGCGCGGGCATCAGCTTGCCCGACCCGGAAAAGCGCCCGCAGTGGGCGAAGTAGCGCGCCTCACTGCCGTGAGGGGAACACTCCTATCGTGCAGATCATGTACGTCATGCCGTTCGGCGTGACGCTGCGCAGATCGGGCAACGCAAAGGTCGTGACGCCGTCACCGCCGTAGGTGGTGCCGAGCAGCGCGAAGACGGCTTGATTTTGGTTGATGGGTAGTAGCTGTCCGATCGCGGGCACGCCGTTGCCGACGCTTGGCGACGCGGTGAGTATCATTTCGCCGAGCGTGCATTGCGCGCCGGTGCCGGCACCGGCCGTTCCGGTGTTGTGACCGAATCCGGCTACGTCTCCCGCGGGGCCGGCAGGACCGGCTGGTCCAGCGGGGCCCGCTGCTCCTGCAGGGCCCGTTGCTCCTGCAGGGCCCGTTGCCCCTGCGGGGCCCGTTGCTCCTGCGGGGCCCGTTGCTCCGACCGGCCCTTGCCCTCCGGGAACACCCGCGGGGCCTTGTGGCCCAGTGAGCCCTTGCGCGCCCGGGAGCCCGGGCAGACCCATGGGGCCGACGGGGCCTTGCGGACCTTCGGCTCCAGCTGGGCCAGCTACGCCCGCGGGACCTTGAGGCCCGGTTGCGCCCACAGGGCCCGGAGGTCCCGCGGGGCCTTGCGGCCCAGTGACGACAGCAGCGCTCGAGCAACTACCGCCCGTACCGGCAAAGTTGGCGACTTGATTCGCCTGCAAATTGTTGATGTTTTGAACCGACGAGAACGTGCACCCCGCCAGGCTCGCGGACACGGAATAACTCTTACCGGTGGCGAGACCCGCAAACGAATATTTGCCGCTGGCATCCGAGAAAACCGCCGTTTGCACGGCGCCGTTGAGGCTCAGCTTCACGCCCGCGAGCGCTCCGCCAGGACCGCTAACCGCGCCTGAAATCGAGGCCGAGGTGAGCGAAGCGGACAGTGTATCGACCGACTCACTCGTGGGGGTCGTGCTCGTGCAGCCCGCGCTCGCGAACAAGAACGATGCGGGAACCGCCCACGAACAGACAACTCGCGCCGCGCGCGATGAACTCTCGATGCGCTTGATCATTGCTTCCTCCTGCTTTCGATTGATCGGTAGGGTCCCGCGCAGCGCGGGACGAACCCCAACTGGCATCGCCTTCTCCTACGGATCTTTGCGCCGAGCAACGGCGATCTTCGCGGCAAAATCGAGTTACTTCGTCGTCACGTGATCGTCGGAGATATTTATTACCAATCATCGAACACGAGCGAACCCGTTTCGCCACGGTGACGTAGCTAGCTCGCCATCGGGAGCGGGGGCGTTGACTACGCGGACGGCAGCGCGCCGACAAGCCCATAACGAGACGCCTGATCGGTCGAGCGTGCGGAGACTATTTCCGACAGGTGACCGCGCGCATGATTCGCATGCGTTCGGATTTTTCTACGGGAGGTAGCGATGGCACAGCTCGCATTTGCAATTCCAGAGCCGATTCCGAGCGATCCCGAGACGGTGGTGACCGCGTTGGAGACGGCCGCTGTGTTTGGTGCGAAAGGTGACGCCGGTGAAGCCATGCGCTGGGTTCGCCACGCGGCGACCTCCGCGGGGGAAACCGGGCGGGATTCGCGCGCGCTCGAGTTGGCGCGCGCGGCATCCGAGATGGGCGCTCCCGCGTCACGGCGACAACGCTCCCCGAGCTCGCTCCCGCTGCCGCCTCCGCCGCCGCGCCCAATTTCGCAACACCCGCCGCCCGTGGCCGAGCCGAATCACGCGCTCGCCTCGCGTCCTCCGCCGCCGTCGGACCGGAACCGCGCGAGCGCCTTCCGACCTTCTCAGCCGGCAAGTGTCGCGCGCGCGACGAGCGCACCCTCGCACGTCGACGACGCGGTGCCGACGCCGCGCGCAGGCCGCGTCGAAGCAAGCGCGCCGCCCACTGCCCGCACGAGCGCGACGCCGAGCGCTCGTTCGAGTGTCGCACCCGCCGCGGCCGCGCCGCGCGCGCTACACGGTGCGCGCGTGAGCGTCTCGGCGGGCTCGGAGCCCGGCGTGTTCGAGCTGCGCATATTGCCCGCGGACGCGACGCCCGAGCCGCGCGCGCTCGAGGCCTTCATCGTGCTCGTCGATCCGCGCGCAGATCTATCGTCGCTCGATCGCGCGCGCCGTTAGCACCACGCAACGCGACGCTCTAAAATACGAACGGCACGAGCGCGCGGCGCGCGGCGGGATAGAGTTCGCGCGTGACACCGTCGAAGTCCTTTTTGTACGCAGCGTGCCGCGTGCGCGCCCAAAACGCCAAAATCCCAGCCCCGAGCAGCGCAAAGCAGAGTGCCGCCCAAGTTTGGACCGCCATGGCGAAACCCAGCCAACTCAAGATCTCGAACAGGTAGTGCGGACACGACACCCATTCGAACAGGAACCCGCGCGGCATCGCGCGTGCCCGTGAGTCACTCGCGCGGAGCTCACGCAACATGACGTGACACATGGCGTTGCCGAGCTCGGCTAGCGCGAAGACCAGCACGCCCGGCCATACCAAAAGCGCCCAACGCGGCTGATAGTCAGACGAAAAGAGCGAGAACGCGTTCCACACGGCGAAGCCCCAATAGTAGCCATACTCAATCGCCACGTCCGCGATCGGAACCGCAGGCCTCGCATAGCGATGCACGAACGCCGATTCGAACGCGCGCCGCGCAAAGTGCACGCACCACATCGCAGCGCCCAAGAAAGCAAACTGCGTCGCACCCGAAGCCCGCCCGCTGCACAAGCCGGCCACGCCGGCGAAAACCAACAGCGCGACCGAATAGCTGACGATGTTGTGGAGCCGGGGAGGCATGGGCCTACGATACTAGGGTGCCTCCTCCGCTGAAAGCCGCCGCGCGAAGGTCGCTAGGCGGCGGCCGGTGAGCAGCGCTTCTTTGGCGGAGCGCGGGAGGCGTTTCACGTGGAGCTCGAGGCGGAGCGCGTCGCCGTGCGTGGGACAGCGGCGCGTGGCGCACACGGTGAGCGGTCCTCTGCCGCGCGTGTAGCGCGCGCCGCGACCGCGATTGTGCGCGGCAATGCGCAGCGCGACGTCCCGCGCCACACCCGTATAGAGCGAGCCGTCCGCGCAGCGCGCGATGTACACGAACCAACGCGGGGCCGTCACGGCCGGCTTCGCTCCCACCCCGGAGTGGAAGCGCGCGATCGGCATGAAGGAGTGATAGCGCACAACTAGCG
>DASYCR010000859.1:0-5176 GCA_036500095.1 Polyangiaceae bacterium | reverse complement strand
GCTTCGCGAGCGCGCGCGCGGACCAGAGCCCGAGCGCGGGGACTCGGCGCACTCGATATGCTCTCTCGAGCTCATCGCTCGCGGTGAGGAAATCTCCGCCTTGATACGCTTCGACGCCGGCGGTGCCGAGCTCACGCGCCGCCGATCGCTCGACGTCGTCAGCTTGCTGTGCGTGCGAAACTGCGCACCAGCAGAGCAAGCCAGCGGCCGCGGAGCAAGCCGCTCGCCGGAGGAGCCGCGCATGGCCCACCCCAGGCATATCGCTCATTCGTGCGTTGATCATGTTTCCTCGGTGTAAGTCGCGGAGGGTCTAGCGCGAAGCGACGGCCGAAAGGTGCGTCCAGCGCGCGGCGAGACTCTGCACGTCCGCCGAAGAGAGTCCGGCATTGAAGCGGAGGTCGGCCTTCGCGGCCGGCGTCTGGAGACTCGTCAGGAGCCCGAAGCGCGCGCACAGCCGCGGGTTGTGCGCGATCTCGATGCGCTGCACCGACTTGACGCCGTCGAGCGCGCTCGCGTCGATCAGACGCGCGTTGTAGGTAAGCCGAAGAGCGTCCACACTGCAGAGCCGTTCGAGCCCGGACAGCGAGTAGAGCGCGCTGGTGTGGCCGATCGAGAGGGTTCCGTTGATCGCGTGGACGTGTGCGAGGGGCTCGAGATCGCTCACGCCGTTGAGTACGAGGTCCCCGTCGACTCGCGTGCAGTCGGCGAACTTGCGGAGAGCCGCGTCACTCGCGACCTCGCCGCCGCGGCAGACGGCTTCCGCCGCTGGGGTGGCGCGCGGCGGTTCCGCGATTGCGCTCGAACAAGCGGCGCCGAATAGTCCGAACAGCATCACAAGCGAGGTCTTGGTCGTCATTGGCAGTTTCTCCTGACTGCCGGCCTTCAGCAGGAGTCGTGCCAAGCCCAGCCAATCCGCTGCTCCCGCCGAAATCCCAGAGTTTCAGCGTTTTTTCCGAGTCCGCCGCCGCCCGCGCGCAAACGACTTGCGCACTTCACGCAAACCGAAGAGCGTGGGGCGCTGGCTTTTGCGCATAGTGCGCGTGTCTGTGGGCTGGGCATCGCCTCCTTTGCAGACAAATCGCGGCCGGTACGAGATCTGCTTATGCCGCTCCTCATGCATCGACATCACCGAACGAATCGCGCCCTCTCTCTGTTGCTCCTGAGCGGGCTCGCCACGCTGGTGGGTGCACCCATCGCGTGCAGCAGCAGCGAAGAGTGCAGCGGACCTCAAGGGTTATGCTTGTCCTCGCCTTCCGGAACCCCGGATGCTTCCATCATCGGGGGCGGAGCAGGTTTGGCTGGAGGCGCAGGTTTGGGTGGAGGCGCAGGTACGGCTGGAGGCGTCGGTGCGGGGACGGGTGGTGCTGGTACGGGTGGAGGCGCCGGTGCCGGGACGGGCGGCGCTGCCGCGTCGGGCGGCGACGCGTCCGCGGGAGTGTCAGCGAGCGGTATGGCCGGAGCGTCCGCGGGATCGGCTGGCACAACCGACGCCGGGGGTGCAGGCACCGGCGCAGGAGGCACGGGAGCCTCAGGCGGCGTACTCGTGTTTCCAGACGCGGGCATCGTTACCGGCGACGGCGGTGCATCGGGCGGCGCAGGCGGCGCAGGCGGCGCAGCAGGCTCGGCAGGCACCGGCTCGACTCCGCCGGGAGGTCAGCTTGGCGGGCCGTGTTTTTCGAACAATACCTGCAATGACTCGACCCTCGCCTGTGTTGACGGGTTTTGTCGGACTCCGATCGTCGCGGGTTGGGCGTCCTGCCCGGCGCCCGCGCTATTCGTGCCGAGCTGCGCGGGCGCGGGTGGCGCCGACGGAGGCGCGGACGCGGGCTACGCCGACGCGGGCTACGCCGACGCAGCCGTCGACGCAAGTGAGACAATGGACGGTGCCGCGGGGGATTCGGGAGATTCGGGCCTCCCGCCCTGGTGCTCGGACAGCGCTGCCGGCGGAACGGCCGAGACGTCGTTAGAACCGATTCCGACGTCGGACGGCAGCGGACGGACCCTGCTGCTGATCGATGACTTCGAGGATGACGGGCAGCAGCACTGGGTCACGCGCTACGCGTTCGGCGGACGAGGCGGGTGGTTCATGGCCAACGACGGCAGCGGGGCGCAGTATCCCTGGCAGTGCCTCGTGACGTCACCGAACGATCGGGCGAGTGACCTGCTCGACAGTTCTGCGCGCGCCTTGCACGTCTTCGGCAGCGGCTTCTCACAGGTGCTCGGCAACGCTCGGTTCGCTCAGGTGGGCGCGTCCTTGCTCACGAACGCTCCCGGTTGTGTTTCACCCATGGACGCCAGCACGATGACCGGCGTTCGCTTCCTCGCGCGCGCCGGGCTCGGCGCGACCCTTGGCAATGCCAGCATGCGCTTCTCGCTGCAGACCGCCGAAACGAACCCGCCGGAGGCGCACGGCCTCTGCGATAATACGATCCAGGGATCCTGCTACAACGCGCACGGCACGTACTTCACCGTCAGCGAGCAGTGGACAGAGTTCCTGGTTCCATTTTCTTTCGTCGCTCAGGAGCAAGACTGGGGCACCCAAGTGCCGTTCGATCCGACCCAGCTGCTCGGTATGGTCTGGGAAGCCCGCGACTCCGCCGAGCGCCCGCCCTGTTTCGATTTTTGGATCGACGACGTCGCGTTCTACAAGGACAACTGAGCTTGCCCGGTGGGGTCGCGTCAGAACGTCGTCTCGGCGCCGAGCTCGGGTGCGAGCGCCCAAAACGCGCCGTGTACGCGCTCGCCCGAGATCTGGTTGGTGTTGGGCGCGCAGCCCACGTCGCCGGGCGCCGAGCTCGGCGAGCAGTTCGGGGGCACACCGAGCTCGGGCCCCTGAAAGCGCGGACCTTGGACGGGAAAGAACCAGGCGCCGAGCGACGCGCGCAGCGAGATCCGGCCGATCATGCGCTGCGCTCCGAGCGACGCGCTGACGAACGGAGCCGTCTCGCTGAGGCTCGGCACGCGCGAGCTGCGCGCGGCGAACGCGGGGCCGTTCGTCCAGACCGAGCCGGCGAACGCGGTCGAATATTGCGCGAAGAGCGCGCCCACGCCGGCAGTCCCGAAAAAATAGAAGCCGAGCCCGACGCGCTTGCGCACGCGACCCCGTACGCCGATGAACGGGCCGCGCTCATCGAGCGTCTGCCGCAAGGCATAGGTCGCAACCGACGGCGTGACGCCGTCCGTGTAGGGAGCTTGCACGGCTCGCGCAAAGCTGCGGTGAAAAAAGCCGTAGCCCGCGTGGAGCTCGGCGCCGAACCCGCTTTCGTGCGAGGGACCGACGGTCGCTTCCGCGAAACCTCCCCACGCGGCGCGACTGCCGGCGCACGCTGCTGGACAGGCACTGTCTGCGCCGCCACTCAGCGTCGGTACGAAGAGCGGGCCGAGGCCTGCGCCAATCTGAAGGCGCCAGCGCGACGGTTGAGGCCAGAGCGGACTATGCGGATCGCGAGTGAGCACTACGCGTACGTCCTGTGCGCCAGCCGGACCCACCGTGAGCGCCCGCACGTCGTCGAGGTAGCCGGACTGACTGACGCGCAGACGATACTCGCCGTACGGCAGGCGACCGACCCAGCTGCCGTGACCGACCGGTACGTCGCGCAGAAACAGCTCAGCGTCCCGCGGCTCGCTGGCGATCCGCAGCTCGGGCGCCATTTTCTCGACGCGAGTCCGCACCAGGATCGTCTTGCCCTCGAGCAAGTTCACGAGCTCGGGCGCCGAGCCAAGCTCACCGCGCGCGGTCGCGAGCAGGTGCTTGCCTTGCGGAATCACGCTTTCCCACGGCGTCTCGCCCACGCGCTCGCCGTCGAGTGTGACGTCGACGACCTGGCCGCCCCAGCTCTCGACGCGCAGCACGCCCTTGCCCGCGAGGGGGCTGAGCTCCGCGTCGAGCTTCGTCGTCTGCGCGCGCGCGATCTCGACCTTGCCGGCGAACGTGCGGTAGCCGTCTTTCACGATGCGCACGTCGCGCTGTCCCGGCAGCACGCGCAGCGCGACGCGCAGCGGGAGCGTCCCGCGCGGCCGGCCGTCCACGACCACCAAGCCTTGCACGTTGGAGGACAGGTCGAGGTAACCGATGCGCTCGCGCAGGGACGCCATCACCGGCGTCAGGCTCGCGCGATCGTCGTCGTCGAGGTCGCTCGAGAAGCGCGCCAGCACTTCTTCGTACATCTCGAGCGCTTCGTCGAGGCGACCGAGCCGCTCCAAGCAGATCGCCGCGTTCACGGTGTTTTTGCCGGAGGGGACGAGCTCGCGCGAGTGCAGAAAGTATTCGAGCGCCCGCTCCGAGTCCCCGCTGCTCAGGAGCGCCACGCCGCGCTTGAACAGCTCCTTGGCCTCGCTCAGGCTCGCCGGGTCGCTGTCTGCGCGCGCGGGCCGAGCCAGCCCGAACTGCAAAGTGCAAGCGAGCAGCAGCCATGCAAGCCTCGGATTTCGCACGATGCTCGCTCAATAGACAACCGGACAGAGTTCGGCAAGGGTAGACGAGCGAGGTGCTCGTGAAGCAACTAGGTATCGCGGAAGCAGCTCGAGCGGCGCGGGGCCGCTTGATTCCGTATCTGCTCGCCGTGACGGCGCTCTCGTTCTTTGGTCTCGGTTGCTCGAGCGGGCGGCCCGAGGCAGCGCCGGGCCCCGAGTCCGTCGCTACGCGACAGGAGCGGGTGCAAGGCCTGAACGAAATGCGCGACGCCCGCTTTCGGCATTCCGCGACCCTGCTCGCCGACGGCACCGTGCTCGTCGCGGGCGGAGCGTCCACGTTCGACCCCAACAAGATCGGCTTGGGCACCGACGCGCTCGCTTCCGCAGAGCTCTATCTCTCGTCGTACGCGGGCTTCGTGTCCGTCCCCGACATGGCCGTCGCGCGCTGGGCGCACACGGCCACTCTGCTACGCGACGGCACCGTGCTCATCGCCGGCGGCTTCGACAAGGACGGCAATGCGCTCGCAGCGACCGAGCTCTACGATCCGGACGCGCAGCAATTCAAGCGAGGTCCCGACTTGGCCGCCGCGCGCGGCCTGCACACCGCGACGCTCTTGGCCGACGGTCGGGTGCTGATCATGGGCGGCGCGAGCGACGACACGTTCGGGAGCGCGGTCGACGCGGGTGAAGTGTACGATCCGGTGACAGCGACCCTGACGACGCTCGATCATCAAGGCGCGACCGTGCCGAGCGCCGCCGTGCT
>DASYCR010000858.1:0-1843 GCA_036500095.1 Polyangiaceae bacterium | reverse complement strand
GGCGGTGATCGAGTTCGCTCGCAACGTGTGCGGGCTGAAGGGCGCGAGCTCCACCGAGTTCCAAAAAGACTGCTCGAACCCGATCATCGATCTGATGCCGGATCAGCGCGGCGTGAAAGACAAGGGCGGCACCATGCGCCTGGGGGCGTATCCGTGCGCGCTCAAGGGTGGCACTCACGCGCTTGCGCTGTACAAGAAGGAAGAGATCTCGGAGCGGCATCGGCACCGTTTCGAGTTCAACAACGAGTACCGCGAGCAATTGACGCACGCGGGGCTCGTCCTCAGCGGCACGAGCCCCGATGATCGCCTGGTGGAGATCGTCGAGCTGCCCGAGCACGCTTACTTCGTGGGCTGCCAGTTCCACCCGGAATTCAAGAGCCGCCCCATGCTCGCGCACCCGTTGTTCCAGGGCTTCGTCGCGGCCGCCGCTACGCGCCGGGACGAGATCGCAGCCTCGGCGCGCGGTGAAGCGGCTCAAACCGAGTCGTCCCCCAGCGTCAATTGACGCCTCGTGGGCTCTCTCTCGAGAGAGAGAGCGTGTGCTAAGACTGTACGGAATGCGTTTCCGGCGTTGGTCCTTGGCTTCTGCATTGTTGGTGGCGGCTTCGTGCGCGCCGAAGCCGCCCATTCGGACGGCGCTGCAGGGCGATCTGCCGGCGCTGAAGCACGACATCGCTAGCGCCCAACGGGCTCACGAGCTCGACCACGACACGGTCGTGAAGCTGGCTCTCGCGCTCGGTGAGCGCGAGCTGATGTCGGCCGAAGACAGCGACGGCGCGCAGCGCGTGCGCTTGCTGCGCCCATGCGCAAAGTCACTACGCGGAACCATGGAGCGCCGCGCCGACACCGGTGACGACATAGCGGCCGAGCTCACTTTGATCTTGCTCGAAATGCACGCCGCGGATCGCGCGGGCTTGCTGAAGCGCTACGCCGAGTCGTCCAGCGGTGCATGGCGAGCAGTCGCAGCCCGCGCCGCAGTGCGCCCCGCGGAGACGGATCTGCGCAAACGTTTCTTCTCCGATCCGGACGAACGCGTGCGACGCGCCGCGCTCAGCTCGGCGCGCGATGCGCGTGATGCAAGCGAGCTCGAGCCATTGCTCGAGGCAGCGCGCCTCGACCCCGACCCGCAGAGTCAGAGCCTAGCGGCGCGCGCGGCGGGTGCGATCGGCGGCGAGCGCGCCGTGCTCGCGCTGAAGGATATCTGGGCTCGCGCCGAAGACGATCTGCGCATCGCCATCGTCGACGGCTGGTCGGAGCGCGCTTCGCTCGCGACCGGTGGAGCACGCGAGCTCGCGGCTGCGGCGGAGAGCTCGAGCGGCCTGGCTTCGGTCAGCGCGTCCTATGCATTGGCACGCGGCGACAGCGCTGAAGCGGCTCCCGCGAACGCCCGCCTGCGACGCTACATGCTGGACGGGAGTGACGATGAAAAGCGGCTCGCGTTGAGCGTCGCGCCAATCAATGCCGAGAACGTGGCTGCGCTCGCGGAGGCTGCCAAGAAGGCTAGCCCCGAGCTGCGCGCGGTGGCGCTGGCCCGGCTGAGCAACGTCCCGGCCGAGCGTAGTGAAGCGATCCTCGCGCTGCGTAGCCTAGCAAACGCCAAGCCTGGCTCGGATTCCGAGCAGCGCGCGCGCGACGCCGCCATCAGCGCGCTCGCCGCTGCTGGTGACTCCAGCGTACAAGCCGGCCTGGTCAAAGATCTCACCGCCAAAGACCGACAAACACGCTGGCACGCGGCCCACGCGCTCACGAGCCTCGGTGACTACTCGGACGCCGCCACGGCCCTCGGCGACGACGACGCGAGCTTGCGCAGCGATATTGCGTGCACAATCCTCGCGCGTGAAGA
>DASYCR010000857.1:0-2080 GCA_036500095.1 Polyangiaceae bacterium | reverse complement strand
CGCGAGCCCGGCCCAGAAATCGGCTATGGTTTCGTCCCCTCGCGTTTTTGGTGGGGCCCGATTCCGGGCCAGCGGGAGAAACTAGAGTCGCCCTCTGCATGAGAAAGCCATGATTGAGACGGATATTCTGCGAGCCGAGCTCGAGCGGCTATTCGAACTGGATGAGCTGCTTGGTATCAGCCGAGATTTACTCGGCTTCGAACCTGAGGCGGTCGGTGGCACGCTCGCCAAGGCGTCGTTCGCCGGCGCGCTGACCGCCCATTGCCTGGAACACGACGCGATTGAAGCGCTGTGCGACGCAGTCGTCGCCACCCGCGGCGACGTGAGCCAGAAAATCACCGACCTGCGCGTAACCGGGTTGTCGCCCGACGAGGAGCTGCGCGCCGGCGACGCGCTCGGGCCCTATCTGATCTTGCGCCAGCTCGGCGAAGGGCGCCTGGCGATTTCCTACTTGGCCCGCAAGGACAGCGACGAGTATCGACTCAAGATATTGCGCCGCGAGGCGACGCGCGACGCGCGCGGGCTGCAGCGCTTTCTCACGCTCAATCGCGTGATAGCCCGCATCGATCACCCGGGTTTGCCGAAAAACCTCGAGGTCGGCACGGTGGACGGGCGGATCTTCGTCGCGCACCTGCAAGGCGACGCGCAACCGCTGGCCGCCCGTATCGCGCGCACCGGGCCGATGCACATCAACGAAGCCAAGCCGCTGCTGCACGGCATTTTGGACGCGCTCTCGGCGCTGCACGAGCGGCGCGTCGCGCACGGCGATCTGCGGCTCGAGAACGTGTTCGTTTCCCGGTCTGCCGACGGCAAACAGCAGATCGTGCTGGTCGACGCGGGCACGGATCGCCTGCGCGCGCGTCCGCGCGTGGGCAACGGACGCTCCGAGCTATTTTCTACGGTGAGCTCGCCGCGCACGGTGTCGCCGGAGCAAATTCGTGGACTCATCGCGGATCCAACCAGCGACGTCTATTCGTTCGGCGCGATGCTGTACGAGATGCTCAGCGGAAAATCGCCGTTTTCCGACAAGTCGGCGCTCGAGGCGGCGATTGGACATCTATCCATCGAGCCGCCTCCGCCGAGCAGCGTCGCTCCGCGCGGCTGGATCCCGCGGGAAATCGACGAGCTCGTGCTGCGCTTGCTGAGCAAGGATCCCCAGGCCAGGCCGAAAGACGCCAAGCGAGTGCTCGAGCTGCTCGAATCGCCGGCGCGCTCCGCCGAGCCAGCGCGCGAGGCGATCAGCGCCGAGCAATTGGACGCCAAGCTCGAGGCCGTGCTCAAGCATCCGGCGTCCGACGAAGCCGCGATGGACCTCGAGTCGGCGATCGACGCGGGCGCCGATCCGGTGCGCGTCGCGGACGCTTTCTCGATGGCCGCCGAGATCGCCGAGGGCGATTCGGACGAGAGCCGCGAGACGCGCAAGAGCTTGCTCTTCCGCGCGGCGCGCTTGTTCGCCACGGGCGAGCGCAATCTGCTGAAAGCGGAGCAAACCTACCTGCAACTGCGCGAGCTCGCGCCGAGCGATCAGGTCGCCGAGAGTGGCCTCTACGACGTGCGCCGCGCCCTCGGTAAGTTCGACGAGCTGGTCGAGATGCTGCTCGGGCGCAGCGAGCAAGCCGAAAATCCGCGGGAAAAGGCCAAGGCCTTCGCCGAGATCGGCAAGCTGTACACGCACGAGCTGAAGGACCACGAGCAGGCGTTGGTCGCGTTCACACAAGCGTTTTGCGAGGACCCGAGCTCGTCGCTGGTCGTGAGTGAGCTCGAGAAGCTATGCGGTCGCAACCACGACGCTTGGGGGGAAGTGCTGGGCAACGCGAGCGCGAGCGCGCAAGACGACGCGACACAAGCAGAGACGAAGATCGCCATCTGGAACCAGATGGCCGAGTGGTACGTGAAATTCGTGGATCGTCCCGATCTGGCGTTGCCCTGCTACCAGAGCGTGATCGCCGCCGAGCCCGCGAACGAGACGGCCCTCGACGGCATGACGCAGATCTACCGCAAGGCCCAACAATGGTCCGAGCTCGGCATGGCGCTCACGCGGCGCGCGGACGCGGCCATCTCGCCCGCGCAAGCCCGCGAT
>DASYCR010000856.1:0-2531 GCA_036500095.1 Polyangiaceae bacterium | reverse complement strand
GGCATGGCGTCGCTCGGTTGATCGAAGATGAATGTGAACACCTCGGCGTGGTGTTCGACCTTGAGCGTGAGCGGCGCGTCCGTGGTGCTGAGCTTGAAGTCGCGATCGGCGTAGTACGCCTTGAGCTCTGCGAGGTTCATTTCCGCGATTTGCGGGCCGGAGCAGCGCACTTCGTGTTTGGTCTCGTGCGCGAGATAGCTCTGACCTTTGGGGCAGCTCGGGTCGCCGTCTTTTTCGAGCGCGGCGAGCTCGGCGGGCGTGCGCGGGGTCTTGCTCTTTTGGGCCGCCTTTTTTTGGAGCAGGTCGATCTGGGCGGTCAGTTGGTTTTCGGCTTTTTGCAGCTGCTCGCGCTCGTCACCGAGCTTGGCCTTGTCACACGCGGCGCGCGCGGCCTCGACCACGCCGCGGCTCGCCTCGAGGCTCGGGAGCGAGTGCGAGTCGACGCCGTTGACGCTCGTCTGCGCGACGCCCATCTGCTCGTGGCACGCGCGCTCGTCGGCGCAGCCAACGCTGTAAAGCACACTCAGCGCTACGACCGGACCGCGCATCCCCGATACCTTATCAGGGCTGGGCGCATGCCCGGTATCCTAAGCATTCGAGGACGCCCGCCGATTTTCGGTTTTGGCTTCGTTTTCGCTGCGCTCCGCTGCTCACGTAGCCACCTACGCTCCGCTGCGGTGCTCGCGAAAGCCTCGCCAAAACGCAAAACTTGGCGGGCGGGTGCTCCTTAAGGTTCTGGCGATAGGGCTCGGTCGCGCGCAGAGAGCCTAAATTTTCCCGCGCCGCACGCTGATTTTCTTGATCTTGGTCGGAGTGACCGAGTGATCGCCCTGTACGGGCACGCTGGCGAGCTTCTCGATCACGGCCTCCGGCCCGCATTTGCCGAAGATCGTGTAACCGCGATCGAGATGCGCGGCGACGCCGTCCATGATGAAAAATTGCTGGCCGTTGGTGTTCGGGCCGCGATTGGCCATGCAAAGCAGCCCAATTTGATCGTGCTTGGCGCCGGGCCACACTTCATCCGGGATCACGTAGCCGGGTTCGCCCGCGCCGGTGCCCGCTGGATCGCCGCCTTGGATCATGAAGCCCTTGATCACGCGGTGAAAGGTGGTGCCGTCGTAGGCCGGTTTCTTGCCCCACTTGCCGTCGGCACCCTTGAACGGACGCAGCCCGCGCGCGAGCCCGACGAAATTGGCGACCGTGATCGGCGCCTTGTCGTCGTAGAGCGCGCAGGAGAGCTTACCGAGCTCGGTGTCGATGTCGGCGATCAGATCGCCCTTGCCGGTGAGGCCCGCGGTGGCGTCGGCGAGTGAGAATTGGCCGTGCAGCGGATCGTCGGGCGAGACCGGCACGGAAGCGACGGGAGCCGCTGCCGGCGCGGGCGGCTTCATGAAGTTTTGCGCGGAGGCGATCGCGGCGGCGCTCGCGCTGTCGACAGCGGGGGTCGGCGTGGGCGTCGCGGCGGGCGTGGGCGTCGCGGCAGGCGTCGGGATCGTGACGACGGGGGTCGCGGGGTGCGCGTTCGGATCGGGGCGATTCTCGGGCTCCGCCGGCGTCGAACTGCGACAGCCGAGCGAGCCGAACACGGCACTTGCAGAAAGCGCGAGGAGCAGCGAGCCGAGCGTGGCGGGCGTTGCATACGAAAAACGATTGGTCATGGCGGTTTGAATTGGGTTGGCTTGGGTTCTCGATCATTCGAAGCGCGCGACCATGCCCGGCTTGACGCCGTGCGAGCGCGACCAGCCGGCGTTGACCTCGAGCACGTAGGCGGCTGGACAGGGCACGCCGCGAGCGGCGTCGTTCAACGTCGGCACTTGCTCGAGAATGCCGGCGATCGTGCCGTCGGCCGCGATGAACATCATGTCGAGCGGGATGCAGGTGTTGTGCATCCAAAACTGGCGAGGCTCTTCGCTCCCCCACGAAAAGAGCATGCCTTGCTCGTCCGGCATTTTGGTGCGGAACATCAGGCCTCGCTCCTTCTCGGGCTCGCTACGCGCGAGTTCGACCTCGAGGCGCGGCGCCCCGGGCGCGTCGCTGAACGTGACATAACCGTGCGCGAGCGGTGCCGGATGCTCCGTGTCCGCGGGGCAATGCGCGGCGTTGGGCGCGCGCGGCAACGGTTCGTCGGGCATCGGCACCGTGCAGTGCGCAACCGCGCGGGCCGCGGCCGCTGGGGTTGCCGCGTTCGGCGCGCTCGGCGTGCTCGGCTCGCTGTGCCCGACGTCGCTGAGCGGGCGCGCGTCGCCGCCCGAGCGCGGTTCCTCGGCGCGATTGCAGGCCGCGCACATGAGCAGTCCGAGCGCGGCGAGCTGCCAGGTCGTGCCCTTTCGGGTGCTTGGACGCGCGACACGCATGGCTCGCGTTCCTACTGCCGTCGCTCGGGCGCGGCAACCGCGGGTCACCCAAATGGCAACTCTTTTGCCCGCGGGCCACGGCCACGTATGGAACGGTCGCGTGAAGGTCAGGTGGTCGGGCATTATGCGCGGCGCGCCTTGAAGGCTAAAATAAGATGCTATGGTTTGCCTGATCAT
>DASYCR010000855.1:0-11226 GCA_036500095.1 Polyangiaceae bacterium | reverse complement strand
CAGCCATGCTGCGCGCCGCCAAGAACGCTTATACGCTCAACGAGATCGCGCCGCCCAAGCCGTCAAAGTGAGTGTAGCGACGAGCGAGCTCGCGAGCATCCGACTTTATCAAGCGTCCGGGGCCTCGGAAATGACGGAGCTCGTGCCGTGGGTGTTCCAAAACACCACCCCGCATCGTCTCGAGATCGTCGCCGCGATCGACAATCATCGCAGCCAACGCGTCGCCGAAAAAGCGGGCGCCCAGCGCGACGCCGTGTTGAGAAAACGCTTGCGCATCAATGGTCAGCCGTCGGACGCGATCCTGTACTCCATCTTGCGCGCTGACTGAGCTCTGGCGGCGGCGAGCCTGGCGTTTATAGCCCAACACCGATACATTCACTAGCTAGACATGCGCGGCAATAGCCTCGCTGTGAGACTACCGCTGACCGCGGCGTGCCTATTCGCCGTCCCTGCAGCCGCGCGCGCACACCCGCACCGAGGATTTTGCAAAGGAAACCTGATACCCTATCTCGAACGGTGGCTGGGTCATGGTGAAGGCAAACAGTTCCAAAACGCGCTTCACGGCGGGCGGAGCGATCGGTTGGGTAGGGGGTTGGGTGTTGAGCCAATACGCGGGCCCGTCGCTTTGGGTGCCTGGCGGAGTGATGGGTGTGTTGTTGATTGTATTCGCCAAAACGCGCTTCAAGCCGGCGCAGTTTGCCGGCGCGATTGCGATCATGGCGGGTCACCTAGCCTGGTTCCTCATAGCGGCCGTCGCGCTCGGCATCTGGTCCGTCGTGATCTTCGACGTTCTCGTCCTGGCCGGCGGACTTTGTTGGCTTTGGACAAAGCCCAGTCTGGTCGCTGCGCTGACTGTTGCAGCATACGAGCTTTTTTCGCTCGTCAGCAATGGACTGGCCTTGCAAGCCGCGCCACTCGGGTCGCCCGAGCACAAAGCCCTGACTGTGCATTGTCTTTTTCGAGTGCTCGCACTCGGCTTGCTCGTGGTGGGCTATCGGCGTCTTCGCCAACCTGAGCCCGCGTCGTCGTCCGCCGTCGACAGCGCGTAGCTCAGAACCGCCCATACACTGACCGCTGACGAACTGAGGCGGCGGCGGCAACTCGCAGTCGTCGATGGGACGGGGCTGCCGTGGTTTTTTGCCCTACGGCCAAGAGCATGCGTTCGCCACGAACTCGCCGGCGAGCGCCGGGGAACATGCGGCGGATATTCCGACTCTCTGCACGGCAGGCGTATTGCACTGACCCACCGCGTGGTTTCGGGCGCACACACGGTGATGATTGCCGGAGCGGAGCTCGGCAGCGCGACTGCGCGCGCCAGCGCGCTGATGGGCCTCGACGCGCACGGTATCGACGTGGAGGTGTCCTCGACGCGTGGACCGTCGCTCTTTCAGCTGGTCGGCTTGGCAGAGACCGCGGTCAAGGAGGCGCGCGTGCGCGTCGCCAGCGCGCTCGGGCGCCTGGGCGTGTTGCTCGACGAGTACGCGCTCACCGTCAACTTGGCGCCCGCGGACTTGCGCAAGCACGGCGCAGCGCTCGATCTGGCCATCGCCTGTGGGATCTTGGGCGCGCTCGGGCGCCTTCCGCCGAGCGCGCTCGAGAGTGTCCTCTTGATCGGTGAGCTCTCGCTCGACGGTTCGCTGCGCCCGGTACGCGGCGTGCTCCCACAGCTCGAGGGCGCGCGCGCTCGCGGCGTGCGCGCGGCGATTATTCCGCACAGAAATGCCCCAGAAGCAGGGCTCGCCCAAGGGCTCGCCGTGCACGCCGCTACCAACCTGAGCGAGATCATCGAACACTTGCGCGGTGGCCGCGCGCTTCCCCGCGTGACGCGCACCGTATTTCGACCCGCTCCATCGCGCGCGGGGCTCGATCTTGCCGACGTGCGCGGGCAGAGCGGCGCGCGGCGCGCGCTCGAGATCGCCGCGGCGGGCGCGCACAACCTTTTGTTCGTGGGGCCACCGGGCAGCGGCAAGACGCTGCTCGCGCGCTTGATGCCGTCCGTGCTCCCGCCGCTCGACTTCGAGGAAGCCGTCGTGTGCACGTCGATTCACAGCGTGTCGGGTTTGCTCTCGGCCGAGCACGGCATCGTCACCGAACGTCCGTTTCGCGCGCCCCATCACTCGGTGAGTGAGGCCGGCCTGATCGGCGGCGGCGACCAACCACGACCGGGTGAAGTGAGCCTCGCGCATCACGGCGTGCTCTTCCTCGACGAACTCGCCGAGTTTCGCCGCGGCGCGCTCGAGGCGCTGCGGCAACCGCTGGAAGACGGCGCGGTCTCCATCGCGCGAGCACGGGCGCACGCCTGGTTCCCGGCGCGGCCGCTGTTGATCGGTGCGGTCAATCCCTGCCCGTGTGGGTTTTGGGGGCATCCGCGGCGGCGCTGCTCGTGCAGTGAAGACGCGCGCCGGCGCTATCGCGCGCGGCTGAGCGGGCCGCTCTTGGATCGCCTGGATATTCACGTCGCGGTGCCGCCGGTGGAAGTGTCGGCATTGACGGGCGCGCGCCACGGCGAATCGTCAACGGATGTGCGCGCACGTGTCACGCGAGCGCGTGAGGTGCAGCGACTACGGGCCGAGTTGTTGGGATTATCAACGCGCTTGAACGCGACGCTCACGGGCTCGGAGCTCGAGCGTGTCGCGGCGCTCGAGAAGGAGAGCAAGAGAATGCTCGAGCTCGCCGTCGATAAGCTCGGACTCTCCGCGCGCGCATTTGTGAAAGTGCTGCGCGTCGCGCGCACGATCGCGGATTTGGAGGGCGAGGAGCGCGTGCGCGCGGCGCATGTCGCGGAGGCGATTCAGGGGCGACTTTTGGACCGGGAGATTCCGACGTGAAGAGTGTGAGCAGCTCCAAGCGCCGCAGGCAGGGATACTGACACGAAGCCGTGAAGCGGTCCCTCCCACGAGATCGTGATATGAGTATGATCGTGCGACGCTCGACGCTGCGGCAAGTGCTGATAAAAGAGGCGGCGAGGCCGCGCCATTTGAGCGAATCGACGCGCGCAGCGATAGAGCAAATGGCGGAGGAGTTTCGTCGCGAGGCCATGGCGGACCCAGAATTCCGCGGTGAGATCAAGCGCATAGCGAGAGAGCTAGCCGAAGTACTGATTCGCGCGCCGTGGCCCCAGGAATGGCTGGCCAGGAAAGCCCACTCGCAGCCGTGCTCACCCGCGCTCTGAATCGCCTTCTTCGCGGGCGCGCACCGCGCGTACGCTGAGCTCGCTCGCGATTTTTCAGCACGAGCACGGCACCGACATCGAGCTGTGCGCAGCCGTCATCGAAGATTGGCTGCGTCGTGGTGCTCGTCAGCAGCTCGAGGATCGACTGCGTGCGGAGACTGTCGCCTACTACGAGAGCCTTTCGGCTTTGGACAAGCGCGAGAACACGGCCTTTGCTCGCGCGGCCTCGCGTGCCGCGCGCAGACTGCGGATCGACGATTGAGTACGCTTGCTCCCAGGCGCGGCTGGCTCTACTGGGCGCGGCTCGACAAGCGCCGCCTCGTCCTGGTGATCTCGCCGGACTACCGCAACGAACGCGCCACCGACGTCATCATCGTGCCTGCTTCGACCGTGATACGCGAGGCTCCTACGCACGTCGTGCTTCGCTCCGGCGAAGGCGGTCTTCGGACACGAACAGTGCTCAAATGCGAGCAGGTGATCACGCTGCCGCGAACCGACCTGGGCGAACACCCGCTTGGTGCAAGGCTGTCCGCGGCGCGCATGGCTGCCGTCGAGAGAGCACTCCTGCGGGCCATTGGGCTCGCCATCGCGGAACCCGAGTAGACTCGCTCCTGCCGCTGCGCGTCGCGCACGATCGCAGACTTGGCTGGGGAAGAGCGCATGCGAGCGCCGCTCGTGCCGGAGGCGATTCCGGGAAGATTGCTCGACAGGAGGTGGTACGGTGATGCGCATGCCGCGCTCGGGACTGCTCATCGGTTTGCCGCTGGCGCTCGCTGGCTCCGGGTGTGGCTTGAGCCTCCGCGCTGGCCCTGAGCTCAGATCGCAAGCTACCGGCACGGTGTTGGAGGGAAGGGGCACGATCGTGGGAGCGCTCGCGGGCGCCGGCGCCGACGAGCAAGGAGTGCAGCTCGGCATCCCGCTGAGCGTGAGCGGCGGCTCGCGACTCGGCGACGGTAAGGCGGAGGGGACGTTCGAGTCGGGCATCGAGCTCACGCAGGTGAGTGGCCATTTCGGTTATCGTGCGGGCGCTCGGGGCGGAGCGGAGTTCGGCCACACGAGCGGCGGCTACTTCGCGCTCCGTGGCGGACCGGTCTGGATGATCGACCCGGCGCGCGAAGACAAGGCGTCTCGCGTCGTCACGCTCGAAGCGCTGCTCGGAGGCGGCACGGGCGACCTGCGCGGGGCTGCGCTGTACGGCGCGTGTCTATCGCTTGGTTGGGATACTTATCCGCCGCCGCTCAGGATCCCGTCAGGGCGTCCGCTGCGAGCGGAGGACGGGAGCATCGTGCGCGGCAAGTTCCGTCTCGGGCCGCAAAGAGCCGCCAGGATGGGCATGCGCTGCTCACGCGACGAACGAGAACGCATCGGTTTGCGGTACCTGGACGACGCGCTCGACGAGCACGCTTCCGTCGCGGCGTTCGAAAGGCTGTCGCGCGAGCTCGCTGCGCACGAGGCGCCCACTCCGCTGGTAGCCCGCGCCCGCTCCGCCGCTCTGGACGAAGCCCGCCACGCGCGCACGTGCTTCGCGCTCGCTGCCGCCTATCTCGGCAGAAGCGTGGCGTTCGCCGCACCGCCCAGCCCGCCGCCGCGCCGGCAATCCCTCGACGAAATCGGCTACGAGTGCCTCGTCGACGGCTGCCTCGGCGAAGGCGTCGCCGCGGAGGTCGTTTGGGAGCGGGCCCAGCGCGCGAGCGAGCCGGCGCTCAAACGCACGCTACTCGGCATCGCTGTCGACGAATGGAGACACGCGCGCTTAGCGCGCGATGTGCTCGCGTGGTGCCTGCCGCTTGCGTTCTGTCACTGAAAAGCTGGCTCCGTACGGGTGGCTGTGGTTATTTCAGCTGGCCGCCGCCGGCGGCCTTTCATAGGACGGCCGCTTGGGAAAACGTTCGACGGGATCCAGCTCTCCTTACGTGGTGTGGACCGTGGCGCCGACGCCGGGCGTTCAGCTTCGGGAGCGCGGTCTCCGCGGGTTCTGGCTCGAGCAAGAGACGCTGCTCGGCGATTGGAAGCGCGCGCGGAACTGGCCCAAGGGCGTCCGCTGGAGCCTCGAGCGACGCGTCCATCGCGGGGCCATGCCAGACAACCTCCCTAACAAGGACGGGCTGGTGATCGTGTCACCGCGCCTGAAGGCGTTCCTGCAAAGAGCTAAGATCACCAACGTCGAATATCTGCCAATCTCGATCTCGGACGCTCCATATTTCATCGTGCATCCGCTGCGCGCGCAGAGCGCGTTCGATTGGAAGCGGAGCCAATTCGATCAGCGCGCGCAGCGCGTCACGGCGGTTCGCAAGCTCGTCCTCGACGACGCCACGATCCGGCGGCCGGGCTCGTTCTTTCGCGTCTCGAGCGTCGAATCGCTCGTCTTCCTGCCGCGCACGCTGGCGTCCGCGATCGCCGCAGCCGCGCTGATGAACAAGCGTCTGGGCCTCCGCGAGCTTCTCGACGAAGGAGCGATCGACGGAGACCTCGGCCAAGCAAGGGACAAGACCCTCAAGGCACTTGCCCGGGCATAGCGGCCACCCTCTTTTTTCAAATCATGTCTCTCGCACTCGACTACCTCAACGACGGTTTCTTCAAAGAAAGCCGAGCAAGCGGCGCGCAAGGCCTGCAAACTCAACCCACGCCTATGCGACCTACACCGTAGGCGCCGCCCTCTGCGTTGCCGGAGCGCTCTCGGAGTCACGTAAATGGTACGGAAGTCAATACGGCTCCGGCAAAGGAGGAAGCTCCCAGCGCTCGACTTGGTCGTGCACCGAAGCCGGCACTGGCTCGGCATTTCCGAGTGGGCGGAGCCCGTCGCTGCCGAGGAAATAACGCCTCGACACTTCGTACTTGACCGTGCGGGCGGTTCTGATGCCGGGATAACTGACGTCATCGGGCTCCGTGTCGGAGGTTGCACCGGGCTCTGGAGGCGTCCACGAGAAGGTAACGGTCGACTGCAGCACGAGCCCTTGTGCGTCGAAGCGCGGTTTGGTCGAGATGGAAGAGGTCCATGAGTTACCGAAGGCTCTCTCTTGGCGGCCGTCGGTAACGAAACAAAGGGTCTTGAAAACCCGCGTCGGCTCCACGACAAATACGCACTCCGAGCTCGCCTCTTCGCCACCGCCCGTCCCCACGCGTTGACCGGCGGCTACATACACGGCTCTGTCGCCGATGCGTTCCTCGCGCCAACCGATCGCGTCGTCGTCGCTGGCAAAGGTGCTCTGGCCGCGTCGACGATCAAGCGCCCTGCCTGACGCCGCAGGATGGCGAGCACGCCGTTCACCGTCGTGGCGGGAGCCCCCGCTTCTTCCGCTGTCGCGAACCACACTGCGCAACGGCCATCCGACAGCGCAAAGCGCTGGACTTCCCGCGGAAACCGCGGCTCCTCAGCGTGAGGCGGCGCGCTGGCGGCACCTGGAGCCCACGCTAGAGACACCGGAGTCTTCGCGATCGATCCATCCGCGAGGACGAGAAGCTCGACCACCTTGCGCGCGGGCTCTGGACCGAGTCGCGCAGCTCCCAAAATCGATGAGCAAGCTGCCTCGCCGCCATGGCGGTCGCGCGCGCCGAGCTCGACATTGCGCGGAGCTCGGGCGGCTCGCTGACGGCCCGCACATCCTGACTGGGCCAGCATGGCTCCGAGCGCCACACCGACGAGAGTGCACCATCCTAACAGATTCCGCGCGTTCATCATTGGGCGTCTCGGGCTCCGCTCGTGAGACTGACCTCCGGCGCGGCCGTTTGCCAAGTGGGCTGCGCCACCACCGTGACGGTTTGCTCGCCGCCTCCGTCTACTATCGGGATGCGCACCGTTCGTTCATTTTGGAGAGGCCCCCGTTCCACGATGCCTTGGGTGCGCCTGGGCACCGTGGCCCTCTTTTCGGCGTTTGCTTGCGCACAAGATCCGCCTGCCCTCCTACCCAGCTGTACGCCGGACGAAAGCGTACCGTGTGCGTGCGGCGACGGCTTTTCCAGTACTCAGCAGTGTCAGCCGGACGGCTTCTTTTCGACTTGCGCGTGCCCGGGCGGAGCGAGCGGTGCCGATTCTGGTGGTGCATCCGCTCCCGGCGGTCGTGGTGCGAGCGGAGGCGCTGCGAGCGGAGGCGGAGGAACGGCAGGCGCGATCGGCGGCGGCGGAATGAGCGGAGTCGGCGGAGTTGGTGGCGGCGGGCGCGCGGGCGGAGGCAACGGCGGCGCTGCGGCTGGAGCGGGTAGTGGAGGCTGCAGCTCGTCCGGCGACTCTTGCGGCTATCCGGGGCCGCCGTATAACCCGAACTCCTCTCAAAAGGACATTCAGTCCCAACGGGGTGACATCGGCTATTGGTGCGTCACTTCCGCCACGACGGAGACATGGGTGAGCAAGGCGCAGTGCGCGTACAGCGAACAGTGCAAGCTCGACACATCGAACAAACCGGCTTGTGTAGCCTGCGGTGACAGCGGCCGGCGCCAGGCGACGTTCACGGTCGACGGCGTCATCACCAACGATTGCGAGGGTTGCTTCTGCGCGGACTGGCAGGTCTACGGCTGCTTTGTTGATACCACGCACTACGGCGCGCCCTATATCGACCTCGTTTTTCAAGACAACGGTGCAACCATGGTGCGCGGGGCGCGTTTTAACGTAACCACAGCCGGCCAGACCGAAACCACGACCGTCGGAGAAACCTTCACCGTGACCAACGCGCAGATGAATATCTCTCCAGGCGGCCTGGTCGAGTTCGACATCGTCGGCGACAAAGACGTCACGGACACCTACAACGTGGCGCATCACTGGCACCTGGTCGCGCACGTCGTCGATACTTGTCCGTAACGAGCCGGGTACTTTCGCCGAGTGCGCCGGGGGGGGAAATGCTGCCGCTCGCGATGACCGAGCTCAAAGGGATCAGCGAGCCGCAACGCGTGTTCGGGATCGCGGAGTGACACGACGACGAACCCAGAAAGCAGCCACGAATCCGAGTAGCAGCCACGAGCGGCCGGCATTCCCTCGTTCGCCTTGCTCGATGCGACACGCGCAGCCCGAAGGCTCGTTGGCTGCCGTTGTCCTTTTGCCAGTGCCTGCCCCCGAATCGGAACCGCCTTGACCCGCGCCGTTGCCGCCTGCTCCACCGCTACCGCTCGCGCCGCCCGAGTTGTCTCCGGCTAGTCCGCCCGTCCCGCTCGCGCGACCGCCGCTGCCGATGCCTGCGCTGCCGCTTGCTCCGCCCGGCGCGCTTCCGGCCATTCCAGCGGTTGACTCGCCGCCAACATTGGCACCGCCAGCACTCATCCCGCTCGCGCCGCTAGCCCCACTCGCGCCGCTAGCCCCACTCGCGCCGACGGTTCCACTCGCTCCACTGCTTCCGCTCGTCCCACTCGCGCCGCCAGCTCCAATCGTCCCACTGGCACCCGCGGTTCCACTCGCGCCACTCGCGCCACTCGCGCCACTCGTCCCACCCGCTCCGCCGCTGCCTCCTGTGCCGCCGGGCGCGCAGTTGACTGCGGGCGCCGGGGTCTGCGTGCCTTGCGGCTGCATCGCGGGCAGCGTGATCAGATCGACGAGCCAGGTGAGACCGCCGTCGGGAGTGTGGACGTTCTTAGCGGTCCCGATGCCGGAACCCATACCCGTCGCGCCGAACTTCGCGCCGACGCCACCCACGCCCGTCTTGGCGAAGTTCGGGTCGGCCGCGTCGAGGTGGATCTCCGTGCACAGGTAGTACTGCGTGTCGATGGTGAACGAATCCGCGTCGGCCTCCGTGGCGAAGCCGAAGCCACCACCGGGCATGAGCCCGCTCGTGCTCGTCAGCGTCGACACCACTTTCCCGAGCTTCTGAGAGGTCACCGTCTGAGTCCATGTCTTGTTGTCCGTGCCCAGCACGTATGCGATCGTGACGTGGTCGTCGGGGTCGATCGCGACGGTTGGACCGTTGCGCTGGCCGAAGCTGCCGAAGACCGACGCTTCCACACACCACTGGCCCTTGGCGGCGCCGCAGTACGAGGCGTTGTCCGGCCATGCGTCCATGGTCGTCTGGATCAGATCGCTCATGGGGTTCGAAAGGCCGGGCCATAGGAACAGCGGGCCCGTGGTCGACGTGATCGGCGGCAAACGACCCGGCACAATCGTGGTCTTCGTAGAGATGATGTGGTTAGAGGCGGTCGGATGAACCGGCCCGAAGCTCCAACTCGAGCCCCAGCCGTCCGCCGCCATCGCCTGGCTAGGCAGACCAAAAGCTAAAACTGCGCTCAAAACGACGCTTCGTGAGGTGGTCATGGTGTTCGGATTCACCAGTAGTCGTCTCCCGCGGCGCTCACGGGGCAGAGAAAACGTGTACCCGTCAAAGAGCGTGTCGTTCGGCTGCGGCCGTAACTTCACGCCCTTGTTGGCAGTTCGCCGAGCCGCGCGAACCACGCAGTTGCCGCCGAGCGCGACTCAGGGCGCTACGAGGCCGAACGTGAAGTAGCCGCCTTGCATGCAGCCCGCGTTGAGCAGGTCGACCCACAGAGTGAAATGGATGAGCGTGCCACGCGGAATCGCGGCGCTGAATTGAACGGGGACACTCTGGTCGACAATCTGTCCGGCGGACCAGATGAACACATCGGGCTCGAGCGACGCCGACGCTGCGATCGCTTGGTCGGACGTGATCCCCACGCACGGATACGGAACGATGCGGGAGTTGGTGTTCGAGATCGTCACGATGACGTCGAGCGTGTCTCCGGCGGAGATGGCGGCGCTGCCGCCGTCTCGCACTGCGAATCGGGGGTTCGAGAATTCGAGAGCCTCGAGCGACGCGCAATCCGTGCCGTCGCCGGGTCCGCCGCACGCCGGTCGGCTTCCGACCGTCTCGCAATGCTCGCCGGTGAAGCTCGGCGGACATGTGCACTCGGGACGCGACGAGCAGCCTTTCCGCGGACAAGAAATGATTGTGTCGCACATGCCTGAGTTCAAGCACGGGTTGGGCGAGCAATCGTCGCCGGTCCCTGTGGCTCCAGCGGCCGACGTGCCGCTGACTCCCGCAACCGCTCCGCTACCGCCGACGTCGATCCCTGCCACGCCGCCAGCGCCGCTCATCCCCGATCTGCCCCCGGCTCCCGACGCAGATGAATTGTCTTGCCCTCGGCTTCCGACGAGCAGTGGACTGCGCGCGCCGCAGCCGACCGTGAGAGCGAGCACCAACAACCCGCGCAACCTTTGCTCGATCATCACCCAATGTGAACTGTACGACGCTTTTCGCGATTCCACCCGCCGCTGTCTCTGCAAAGATCTATAAACTGTAAAAGTCGACGCTGACTGCAAAGGGCGGCGACCGTGTCGGAACAGTGATCACACTTCGGCAGAGAGGGAATACTCGGGCCATGCGATCCAAAATCCTGCGTATGCACTCGTTCTCGTTGTTGACCTGCGGGCTGCTCGCGTGCAGTTCAGGCATGAACGAAAACGCTGGCTTTGCCGAACAAGATCTGACCAGCCCCGACGGCAGCTTGTCGGCAACGTTGACGCTCCAATCGCAATGGAACACGGGCTACTGCGCGAACGTCGCGATCACCAACGGCGGCACGAAGACGAGCACGTCGTGGACTGTCAACGTTGCGCTCAATGGTTCGGTGTTCAGCAACGGTTGGAACGCGCAGTTGGTGCAAAGCACCGGGCAGCTCAGCGGGAGTAACCTGAGCTACAACGGCACGCTCGCGCCGAACGCTTCGACGAGTTGGGGCTTCTGCGCGAACGGCACGACCACGCCTTCGCTGAACTCCGTCATTGGATCCGGCGGATCGACGGGCGCTGGTGGCAGCGGCGGGAGCGGTGGCTCGACGAACTCCGGCGGCAGTGCAGGCAAAGCGGGCAGCGGCGGTACCACGAGCGCGGGCGGCACGAGCGCGGGCGGCAGCGCAGGCAAGAGCGGCAGCGGCGGCACCACGAGTTCGGGCGGCACCAGCTCGGGCGGGAGCACCTCAGTGAGCTGCTCCGGTCCGACACTGACCGGCGGAACGCAGCACTGCTCATCCAATGCTTCAGGCACCGTGGGCAGCTACACGTGGACCATCTGGTCGAGTGGCAGCGGCGGATGCATGACGCCTTACGGCACCGGCGCTGCTTA
>DASYCR010000854.1:0-1576 GCA_036500095.1 Polyangiaceae bacterium | reverse complement strand
GAGCCGCATTACGTCGCGGCCGCCGAGCGCGCAAAACGCTTCGGCTTCGATCGGCTCAAGCTCTACTTGATGATCGGCTTGCCCGGCGAAACCGATGAAGACATCGACGAGTGCGTGAAGTTCGTCGGCGATTTGTCGACGATTTGCCCGATTGCGCTCGGTGTCGCGCCGTTTTGCGCGAAGCGCAACACGCCGCTCGATCGCATGCCCTATGCCGGTGTTGCACGCGTGGGTGCCAAGCTCGAGCGTTTGCGCAAGGGCCTGCGTGGCCGCGCGGACGTACGCGCCGTCAGCGCGAAGTGGGCTTGGGTCGAGTACGTGCTCGCGCAGGGCGGCGAGGCCGAGGGCTTGGCCCTCGTCGCCGCGGTCCGCGCAGGCGGCCATTTTTCCGACTATCGGCGCGCCTTCCGCGAGCTCGGTCACCGCCCCGACGGTGAGGGCTACGACAGCGTCGAGACGCCGATCGCGCCCGAGCGCCTGAAACACAAGAAGCTCCCGCTCGCCGTGAGCTCGTGAGCGTGGGCGCGCTCACGGCGCGTTACGGCGTTGCCAAGACTTGCACTTTGGCCTCGAAGTGCCGACCCGACGCGAGCGTGAAGTATGCGCGACCCGCGGCAGCACCGCGCGGCGGCTCGAATCCACGCTCGACGAGCTGAGCCGGATCGTCCTCGTCGTGCACCGGCGTGTCCGAGAGCGTGACGCGGATGCGGAATGCGACGCGGCCCGCGCCAACATTGTTTTGCAGGGCAAACAGCCCGCCACCCAAGAGCGCCACGACGCGCTCTCGTAAATGCGCGGCTTGTGTCTCGGTCGCGCTGCCGTCCTTCTCCTTGAGAATTTCGGCGCTGCTAATGTGACCGTCAGCGTCGACCTCGACCGCGATCGTGAAAGGTCGCTGCCCGCCGATCGGTAGAGTTTGCCAAATGGGGTCTGCGCCGGTTGCAGGTGGGATCGCACGCGTGAATGCGCTCGGTAGACTGCGCACGCCGGGTGGCAGCCCCTCGCTACCGAATGCGCCGGTCGCTCCTGTGGTCGCCGGAGCTCCGCTGTTTGCCGCTGGCGAAGGCATATTCGACACGCTTTCCGCGTGCGCGTGCGCCGCTTTTGTCGCGCGAGCGGCGTGTGCCTGCGCTGGAAGCGGCGCAGGTTTTGGCGTGGAGCGGTCCGGTACGGGGGGCTCGTTGTTCGCGACTGCGCGAGGCGGCGCGGGTGCAGGCTCGTGTTCGACGGCGTTCACCTGAGCGTTGGCGGGCGCGGCGGCGCTGGCATGGCTCGCTGGTTCCGGCATTGCTTCGGGCGTGGCGACCGCGTCGACCTCCACGGCATTTCCGAGCCAAGCATCGGGACGCGCAGGCTCGAGCTCGGCCAGGTGCACCGGGTGACGCACCGCGAGCAACAGCGCGAGCGCGATGGCGCCGTGCAACCCGAGCGAACCGAGCAGCGGCGTGACAGGACCTGCGATCGCCGAACGCATCGAACTTCAGTTTGACACCCTCGGCTGGTGTCTGGTTCCAACGATTTGCGGCGCGCGCCGTGTCTGCCGCGAAAGAAGGCGACTCAGCGCGCGCGAAGCAGC
>DASYCR010000853.1:0-3455 GCA_036500095.1 Polyangiaceae bacterium | reverse complement strand
CTGCTGCCACTCGGCCTCATCGAGCTCTCGGACGACCTTCGCGGGTCGACCAAGGACCAGCCGCCGCGGCGGGATCTTCGTCCCGACAGTGATCAAGCTGCCCGCGCCGATCAGGCTCTCGCTGCCAATTTCGCAGTTGTCGAGCAGGATGGCGCCCATGCCAATCAGGGCTCCGTCGCCGATCTGCGCGCCGTGGATCACCACGCTGTGCCCAACCGTCACGTCGTCGCCGATCACGGCATGCGATATCCCGCGCGTCATGTGCACCATCGACAAGTCCTGGATGTTCGAACGCGCGCCGACCCGCACGTAGCCCACATCGCCGCGCAGCACCGCGCCGAACCAGACGCTGGCATCCACGCCGAGCTCGACGTCACCGATGATTGCAGCGGTGTCCGCGAGGAACACGCCGTTTGAAATCTTCGGCGTCACCCCACGAAATGCGCGAATGACCGGGGGCATCACGGGCCTGTCAGAACAGGTAGCGCCCGGCGCGGGGCGCTCGCTGCGCGCGGGATTGGCTCACGGCCTGCACTCGCGATCCAGTGCGGATCGGCCGCACCTTCCAGCGAATTTTTGAAAGCCCGTGTGATCTGGACCGGCACAATCTGTCCGATCGGATCGCCTGCGCACGAAAAGTGGACGATCTCGTTGCGCTCGGTGCGGCCAGAAAATCCGCCGCGCGCGCCGGGCTGCTCGGCGAGCACACGCTCGGCGCCTCCCACCAAGGTTTCCAGATGTGCGCGGCGGTGACCGTCTGCCAGCTCGAACAGCTCCTCGAGCCGTGCGCGCTTCTCGATTTCCGGAACGTCGTCCGCGAGGTTCCGCGCCGGCGTGTGGGGACGCTCGGAGTACATAAAACCGTACACGCCCGTGAAGCGCACACGTTCGACGAGTTCCAAGGTTCGCTCGAAATCATCACGTGTTTCACCGGGAAAGCCGACGATCACGTCGCTCGAGAGCGTGAGGCCCTGCACGGCCTTGCGTAGCGCGTCGACGCGCTCGACGTACTCGGCCGCGGTGTAACGGCGGAGCATGCGTTTCAGTAGGCGGTCGCTGCCCGACTGAAACGGCATGTGCACGTGGCGCGCAAGCACGGGCAGCTCTTGATGCGCGCGGATCAAGGCGCCGGTCAGGTGCCTTGGATGTGGGCTCGTGTAGCGCAGCCGCAAGAGGCCCGCCACGCCCGAAAGCAGCCGCAAGAGCGCCGGGAACTCCGAGTCCGAAGCCCAGGCTGGACGCCCCGGCTCCTGATAGCCAGCAGCTACCGGAGCCGCACTCAGCGAACCCGACGGATCTCGATAACTGTTCACGGTTTGACCGAGCAGCGTCACTTCGCGCACGCCGGCTTGCACGAGCCGCTCGACTTCGTCGAGGATCTCGCGCGCTGGGCGATACCGCTCGGGGCCGCGCGTGTACGGCACGACACAATATGTGCAGCGTTCGTCACAGCCCTTCATGACAGTCACGTACGCTGTGCTGGCTGTGCGGCCCGGCTCAGCGCGCGCGCTCAAGAAGCGCGGCTCGTCCACGTCGAATACGGTGCGCACGAGCGACGGACCCCCGAGCTCGAGCTCGGCGAGGAGCGTGGGCAGCTCGGGGATGTTGTCCGGCCCGAGCACGAGGTCGATCTGGGGCAGACGCTTGATCAGCTTTTCGCCTTCTTGTTGCGCGACGCAACCGGCGACGGCGATCAGCAGGTCTTTTTTCTGCTGTTTGAGCAGGCCGAGTCGCCCGACCTCGCTGCGCAGCTTTTGCTCCGCCTTCTCGCGCACGCTGCAGGTATTGAGCAGGACCAGATCGGCCTGATCGGGTCGCTCGACCTCGTCGTAACCGGCTCCACGCAGGACCTCGCCGATCCGCTCGGAGTCGTGCTGGTTCATTTGGCAGCCGAAGGTGACGAGCGCGTAGCTGGGCATGGAAAATCGAGGCTCGAGCGCGAAGGGTCGACACGTTAGCACCGCTATCCGCGCCTGGCAGCGAAAGCCGGCTTTTCAGCGAGGGCCGCAATTGATAAGGAATCCGCGATGGCCGTGACATTCAGCACCTTGGTCGAGCTCCTCGAGCAGAGCGTCGAACGCTTCGGGCCCCGCGAGCTCTTCGGCACGAAATCCGCGGGCGCCTGGCACTTCATCACGGTCGCTCAGTTTCAAGAGCAGGTCAGTGCGTGCCGCGCCGGAATGGCGGCGCTCGGAATCGGTCCTGGGGATCGCGTCGGCATGGTCGCCAACAATCGACTCGAATGGGCCGTCGCGGCGTACGCCAGCTACGGGCTGCGCGCGGCGTACGTGCCGATGTACGAGGCGCAGAATCCGGAAGAGTGGGCCTTCATTTGTGAGGACGCGGGCGTAAAACTCGTGTTCGGCTCGACCAACGCGGTATTCGAAAAATTGATGGCCGCGAGCGGCGCGATGCCGAGCGTAGAGCACGTGATCGGTCTCGAGTTGCCTACCAGCGACGCCCAATCCTACGCGCGCTTGATGGAGATCGGCCGCGCCGCGCCGCGAGCAAGCGCGCACCCGGCGCCCGCTGAACCCGCCGCGTTCATCTACACTTCCGGCACGACCGGCCAGCCCAAGGGCGCGATCCTCACGCACAAGAACCTGGTTGCGAACGTCAAATCGTCGCTCGCAGTATTTCCGATCACCGTGGAGGATCGCTCGCTCGCCTTTTTGTCCTGGGCGCACGCCTTTGGGCAGACCGCGGAACTGCACGTGATGGTGAGCGTCGGCTGCTCGATGGCGATCAACGACGAAGTCCCGAACATCGTGGCCAACCTCGCCGAGGTGAAGCCCACAATTTTGGTGGCGTTGCCTCGCATTTTCAACCGCATCTACGACGGCGTGAACCGACAAATGGCGGAGCGTCCCAAGCCGATTCGGGCGCTCTTTCAGGCGGGCATCCGAGCCGCCGCCAAGAAAAAGCGCGGCGAGTCGCTGTCGACCTGGGAAGGCCTCACGCTCGCGCTCGCCGATCGTTTGATCTTCGCCAAGGTGCGCGGGCGTTTTGGTGGACGTTTGCGCTTCTGTGTGAGCGGCAGCGCGGCACTCAGCCACGAAGTGGCCGAGTTCGTCGACGCGCTGGGCATCGACGTATTCGAAGGCTACGGCTTGACCGAAGCGAGCCCGGTGGTGTCCGCGAATTGCCCGGGGCATGCGCGTCTCGGCACGGTGGGTAAGCCCTTGCCCGGTGTGCGCGTCGTGATCGACCGCAGCCTCGGCAATGACGATCAGAACGGAGAGATCATCGTCTATGGCGAGAACGTAATGCGCGGCTATCACAATCGCCCCGAGGAGCAGGCCAAGATGTTGATGGCGGATGGCGGCCTGCGCACGGGCGATCTCGGTTTCCTCGACGCGGACGGCTATTTGCACATCACCGGCCGCATCAAGGAGCAATACAAACTCGAAAACGGGAAATACGTCGTCCCCTCCCCACTCGAAGAAGAGCTCAAG
>DASYCR010000852.1:0-2656 GCA_036500095.1 Polyangiaceae bacterium | reverse complement strand
GCACCAGGCTCGTCGTCAAGCCACGTCCCAACGGGACGTCGGCGTATTCGCCGATCCGCTCCACGCGGCCATCCTCGATGCGGAGCACCGTCAACGCGCGACTATCGGAGTGCGAGGTCACGTACCAGGCGTCGCCCAACTTCACGACACTCGACAGCTGGGCGAGGCCCAAACGCCCCGCGTTCTGCAGCCTGGACACCGGCCTGCCCTCCTCGAACAAGAGCACGTCGATCGTTCCGCGCGCGCTCACGACGAGGGCGCCCGCGCGACCACCTGCTTCGAGCACCGCGCTCCACACCGTCGCGCTTCCGGAATTGTCATAGCCGAACGTCTCGGCAGCGACCCCCGCATCAGGCCATGGACTGCGCGTGGGCGCGCTGCTCCACAAGCCATCCTTCACGGCGAATCGATCGAACGCGCGGATCTGCAAATGTCCCGCACGACTCCAGTCCGCCCCGCGCTGCCCCCAAACATAGGCGTGCGCAAGCTCGGCGCCCTTGTCCGGCGCGGTATCGTAACCGACTTCACCGACGCCGAGCTGCGGCGCCGGCGCCTCGAGAAATGGCTCCCACGCGGCCTTTTCTTCGTCGCCGCGCGCGTGGCGGCGAGCGACCGCGAGAGACGGTTCGCTCACGGCACCCTGCAAAACACAGTCGATGTTCCACGCCCCACCTCCGGGCGAGGGCAGCCGTGTCTCGTCGGGCGTCGCAGTTACTGGCAAGTGCGGTGGACCGCTTTGGCTCCGCCAGCCAACACGAACGAAGCCGGAAAATGCACAGCCCAGGGCGCTGCACCCCTGCGCGTGCGTCGGGTCGAACGCGCGCGTCGCGTCGAAATCGGGCGGTAGCTCGACGTCACTCCAAATGAAACCGCCGTCGCTGGTCTCCGCCGCCGCACCGGTGTGGGCCACGGCGAGCGCGAAGCGCCCTGAAACCAACGTGCGCTCGATGCCGTCGAGATTCCGTCCGCCGTTGGCTCCCGCGCCCAGCACGGTTCCGGCCGTGAGTTTCCCGTCGAGCGCGATGCGAACGCCCACGAATGGGCCGCCGCCAGCGACCCAACCCGAAAGCGTACTCGGTGTGGATTGCTGAAAGCCTTCGAGCCAAAGACCCTTGAGGAGCAGCTCGTCGAGCGACGGCTCGCCTTTGGGCAGCTGCAACGGGACGCGCGTCGTCGTGCCAGCTGCGGTGACGATTGATAGGAACCCGAGCGTGCCCAGCCGTGGCGGCACGATCACCACGGAACGGCCGTCCCCGAGCGCGACGACGCGTTCGACGCCGCGATCACCGCGCACCTCGAGCTCGTTGAATTCGTTCGGAGCGCGCACGATGCAATAGAGCCCGCTCTGCGCACGCACTCCATCCGCACAGCCCCCGCGCACGACCAACGCGCCCGCCCCATTCGACGCAACGTAGCGCCCGTCCGCGAAGCGGCGCAGCCTTTGCAGGGACAAGGGCGCGACGAATTGATAGAGGCCGGTCTGTCCGCCCGGCTCGCTGCACGCAAAGGCGACGCCCTTACCCAACGCCAACGCTTGGCAATCGCCGGCACCTACGTACGCGTGCGCATCGAGCCCGATCACCGCGCCATCGCCAAGCCGCACGCGCGCGAGTGCGCCACCGGCGGCCACGACGGCGTTGCCGTGTCCATCGCTTTGGCCGCGCGTTACCGCCAGCGCGAGAGCGTGGGGCAGAGGGCCGCGCAGCGCGAGCGCGGCTTCGGACGCGCGATCGGGCTTTCGATACCAGGGATCGCTCACTTCGCCGTCGTCGTCGCTCGGCTCACTCGAGCGCGGCGCGTCGCGCCGCCCGAAGGCGCCCTCGCGGTTCAGCGTGTAAACACCGTCCCTGCTCACGAACAACAACTGTCCGCCGGAAGCGTCCATGGCCTGCGCCGAAATCGGTAGCGCTCGCCACGACTCGCCCGCGTCGAAACTCACGAGCGTACCCCGCAGCGGTGTTTCCACCGCGCCGAACCACGCGTCGGCGAACGCCATCTTACCGTAGAAGGGAGCGGGCGGCAGACTGCCGCGCGGCGCGGGGCTGCCGCGATCCGCGTCCAATGCGACGAACTCGCCGGGCGCGTTACCGAACACGTACAGGCGATCGAACCCGGCCACCACTCGCTGCGCCTCGAAGCCCAAGCGCGCGAAGGGCTCGAGCGCCGCCGTAAAGTGCTTGGCCCGATAGAGCAGCGTCTCGTTGGACACGAGCACGTAGATCAGAAACCCTCCCCCGAGGCGCTCCGGCAGCTCTAGGATTTGAGCGCTGCGCGCGGAGGGCAAGTACTCGGAGCCGAGCTCGAGCGCACCGCTTGCGTGTTCAATCACGCGCAGCCCATAAGAGATGAATCGGCGGCTGCCGTCCGGCTCGCTGCCCACGGCGAGCGCGTTCGAGCCCCTCAGCGGCGGAAACAGCCGTGGTGATTGCCCAATTGAGCTAGTTTCGGGCTCAATTGGAGTTGCGGGCGGCGCGACGTGCGGCCAAACGCGCGCCTGGCCAGCGCACGCGGCGAGCAAGGGCAAGAGTGGCAGCAGCGCTCGTCTCATGAGGACCGATTCTTCAACGCTCCACGATCCTACCAGCCGCGACGACGGAGTGCTAACAGCCAGAGCCATGAGCTCCGGACAGAGCACGCGTCGCCCGATTGCCCCCCT
>DASYCR010000851.1:0-7219 GCA_036500095.1 Polyangiaceae bacterium | reverse complement strand
CTCGATCGAAGAGCTTGCGCGCTTCTCCGCCGGCGTCGACATCCTGATCCACGATTCGCAGTACCTCGCAGCCGACATGCCGAACAAACACGGCTGGGGACATTCGGTCGTGGACGACGTCCTGAACCTCGGCAAGCTCGCCGAGGTAAAGCAGCTCTCGCTCTACCACCACGACCCGGATCGCACCGACGACGCGCTCGACGTGATCGGCGCGCGCGCTCAAGGCTGGGCGGACGAAAACGCCAAGGGGCTCAAGGTCGTCGTCGCCAGCGAAGGTTTGACAATCGACGTCTAGCGGCCGTGACCGCCGGCCGCGCGATCTTTGAGCAGCTGCTCGAGCGCCGCCTCGATGCTCGGAAAGTCGTTGGCCACTGCGCCGTGAATCACGTTGCTCGTGTACATCATGGCCTTCGCGGTCGCCCCCATCTTGACGCGATAGCTAAGCCGATTGACCGTGTTCAGCAACTTGCTGCGCGCCTCACCGAACTGTGAGGCGACCCGCGGACTGACGCGAAACTTGCTGAGCTCCAGGATCACGTCCATCGGCCGCTTGAAGTGAGTACGAAAATACTTCTCGTACTCGGCCGCCCACTCCGAAACGTCGCGCTCTGTGTCCAGCAGGCAGTCCGCATGGACGATGACCACATCGTACTGCGCGCGAAACTGAAATTTCACGTTCCCGAAGGCCAACCCTGCCAGTATCCTCCACAGGCGGCGGCGCGTAAATCAGCCGCGGTCGAGCGATGCACCCCTGGCCTTCGAACGAGCGCCCACACGTCGCGAGCAGGGTTGAAACCCCTGCACCAGCAGGCAATTACGGCTCACGCTCGCCCTTCACGCGCGAGCCGCTCGTACACGCTCGGCTCCCAGATCTCCATGAAAATGCTGGGAGAAGCGAGCGGCGCAAAGCCGAACTGCGCGTATAGCCCGTGCGCGTCGCGCGTGCCGAGCAGCCAGCGCCGCAGATCTTGTAGCTCCGGATGCCGCTGCACGGCGGTCATCAGCGCCTTCGAGATGCCGCGACCCCGGTCGTTCGGAACGACGAACACGTCGGCTAAATAGCCGAAGCTTGCGCGATCCGTGACCACGCGCGCAAAGCCGACCAAGCGTTCGCCCTCGTATGCGCCGAACGGGATCGAATACGCGATCGCGCGCGCCAGCCGCTCGCGCGAGACGCCGCTCGCCCAGTATGATTGGCTCACGAACTCGTAGATTGCCTCGAAATTCAGGCGCTCGCGGTCGGTGTCGATCGTGAAGCCGTCCGGGCCGTGCCACACGAAGTTCCCCGCGGGTGCGGGCGTGGGCTGCGCTGAGTCGTTCATCGGTCTCGCTCCTGTTTTGGCCCTGGGAACGGAGCGACGTATGACCATCGACCCGTCCGCGTTGGGCGGGTCGTCGTGATCTCGGCTTTGGCTAGAACGCGCGCAAGATCAGCGACCCGCGGTTAGCGGGAGCGGAGCTCATACGGGCGCGGCGCTTCAGCATCTGGCCGAAGAATAACCCGAAACGCCGAGTTCGCGCAATTCCCGCTCACGCGCGTGATGCCCGGAGTAAGTTTACGTGCAGATGAGCCCAAACCACTCGTCGCAGAACAATTTATAGTGGACGCATACGCTGATGCTTTGGTCGCCCATCATTCCGCTCGCGCTCACGCTGGGGCTCGTCGCGTGCTCGGGCGAGCCGTGTCGCTACACGAAAAGTGCGCCTCTGGATCCGCAAGCTCATTTCCAGGTGCGAGCGCCTTCTCTGGATGCGCCAGTTGCCCGGTAGTGCCCGCCCAAGGAGACTTCGATGGCGGTCCCGCCACGGCATGCACCATCGGCTTTAGCGATACGAGCTCATCCGCCAGCGTTGGTTGTCTATATGGTCCTGACGGCAATACCTCTGCCGCGAACGCTGCCTCGACCAACGTCTTCGGTTTCTGTACCGCGCATTGCCCGACGGACAACTACCTGCACGGGTGCGTCATCCAGGCAGACGCCCAGGGGGTTCGCTCGTTCTACTGCCTGTACGGGCAAGGGACGTGTGACTAGAGGAGCATGCGACCGCCGCCCCTCGCGCCGCTACCGGGTCTTGAGGGTGTGCGGAGGCCGCGAAAAGTCGCCGTCCGTGTACAGGCGCACGTCTGGTCCCTGCGGTGGGCGCGGGCGTGTCGGAGGTAGAGCTACGACCACGGGCGTCGCCGGTACCGGTGCCGACTGAGTCGACGGCTGGGGCGGAGCCTGCCGCGTCGTGGGTGCGGTCGGTTGGGCCATCACTCGTGATTGTACGGCGCGACCTCGACATGGTCAATCACACGGACTTTCCTTGCGTTCTCGCCCGCAGGGATGGAAAACGTCAACCAGGCGTAGAGGGCGGTTCCGAACACGCCGAGGAGCAAGCCCGCGAAAATGCAATAGCTCGAGAAGTGCAGCCATCCTGCGACCTTCCTGTTGACGCCGACGTTGTGATCGATCGCCTTTGAGTAGCGCGTGAGCGTCTGACGACGCAACTCCTCTGCCAGCTCCACTCCGTCTGTCGAGTTCTGACCCTGCGCGCTGAGGAATGGTCGAAGCTCGCCATCGATGAATACGGCCCAGCTACTGGGCTCAGGAACGTAGCCAACGGGTCGACCGAGAATCGCGCCGACGATGCAAGCAGCAGCACTGACAATGGCGACGAGCAACAAGATGATCGACCATCGAAACGCAATCTCTACCCAAGAGTCGCAGTTGGGCGGAGGCTTGTCGAGGAATCGAACCAGCAGATTGACGAAAACGGCGAGCACGCCCAGGTAAATCCCGGCGCGTGCGTAGGTCTGGCCGAACTTGTCGTGTTCGGACTTGTAGCGATCCTTCGCTTCTGCAAGCAAGAATTCGAGCGGCGCGGATTCGAGAGGAGGCGGAGCGGAGACAACGGGCGTCGCCTGCCCCGTATCGTCCACCGCTTCATTCTCCATGATTGGCGAGGGTTAGTAGCACGCTGCACTGCGGATCGTATCTCGAAATTTGAACACGCTGTTGCGAGGTTCGACGACACGAGATCACGGGAACGGCGACTGCCCCGTGAGAATCTCCGCGACACGCCAATGCTCTGCCGAGATTCACTGCCGTTGCCAGAAAAAGTCCCACTCGATTGGATCGCTCAAAGCCGAAGGAGTCTGGGAGCTCGGCACCGAATTTGGTTTCGCCCCCACCGACCACCATGTGCGGCTCCTCGCGGGGTTTGCAACGCAGCGAACGTCACGTTCCGTGTATTCGGATGCCGCCGTCGAATACCTTACGCCGACGTCGTCGCTCATGCGCAGCGCGAGCTCCGAACGCTGCTCGGGCGTCATCGCGCGGTATAGGCGAACCTAGAGTTCATGCGCTTCTTGACTCGTGTCTCGAGCTCGCATTCGCCCCCTGTCGGAGGCGCGGATCGGATTCGAACCGACGTATGACGGTTTTGCAAACCGGTGCCTAACCACTTGGCTACCGCGCCAACAGAGCGCGCGGACCTTGCCACGGGGTAGAAGCCAGGGCAACGGCGTTTCGTTCGCTGAAAAAATCAGCAATTGTGGTGATGTTTCGCGATTTTCCGGGCTAATTTCTGGGCGCGGGCGGGGAAGAACGTGGAAAGCGCGTGAGCTCCCGCGTAAGCTTGGGGGCTGCGTGGGCTTGGCCATGCTTGTGCGCCGAATCGTCCGCCGATGACCGAAACTCTTGCGCTCGCGAGTGGTGCGCCCTCCATCGAGTGGGCAGGCGCGATCATCGGCGGCAAATACCGCTTGGAGCGGGAACTCGGACGCGGCGCGATGGGCACGGTGTGGTCGGCCGTACACCTGACGCTCGGCCAACGCGTCGCGATCAAATTGATCTCGGCGGAGCACTCGCAATCGACGGAAGCGCGTCAGCGCTTCAGCACCGAGGCGAAGGCCGCGGCGCGGCTCAGATCGCGCTTCGTGGTGCAAGTCTATGACGACGGCGAGACGCCCAGCGGCACGCCGTACATCGTGCTCGAGTATCTGGAAGGTGAGACGCTCGAGCAGCGGCTCGAGCGCGAGCACACGCTGCCGTTGAACGACGCGGTACGCGTCACGCGCCACGTCGCCCGCGCGCTCTCGCGCGCGCACGCGCAGGGCATCGTCCATCGCGATCTGAAACCCGGCAACGTGTTTCTGACCCGGCTCGACGAAGAGGAATACGGCTGGCTCGCCAAGGTGCTCGATTTCGGCATCGCCAAGGTGGACGACCTCGGTCGCGCGTCCACAACGCGCGCCGGAACCGTGCTCGGCACGCCGCTGTTCATGAGCGCGGAGCAAGTGCGCGGCGCGAGCCAGGTCGATGCGCGCGCGGATCTGTACGCGCTCGGCATGGTTTTCTACAACATGCTGACGGCGGACTACGCCTTCAACGGCGAGTCCTTCAGCGATATCCTGATCGCGATCTGCACGGAGCCGCTGCCGGATCTGCGCAAGCTCGCGCCGAGCGTACCGGCCAGCGTGGGCGCCTGGTTCCAAAAAGCTTGCGCGCGCGAAGCCGCCGACCGCTTTCAAAGCGCGGCCGAAATGCTGGAGGCTCTGGAGATGGCGGTCGGTGTGACGGCCGGCGGCGCCAATCGCGGGCCCGCCGCTGAAGCGCAAGCAGCCATGAACACGCTGCACGGCTTTTCGCCACCGGTCGAGCACGCACGGCCGCGCGGTCCGGCGGTGACACCGCCGAGCACGGCGCTCGGGACGCAAGTGCTGACCTCGAATCCGGTGAACCCCAACCTCGCCGCCCCACTGAACCCGAGCAACGTCACGTTGGTCGATCCAACGCTACGTAGCGCGGGAGCGCACGCCCAAGCGGCGTCCGTGCAGGCCGCCTCCGTAGCGAGCGGCGCGGACTCCACCTTTGCCGTGCAGCACATCGAAGCGCCGCGCGCGCGGCCTCGCTCGCGGGTGTGGGCGATCGCCGCGGGTGCTTGCATCGCTGCCTGCGGGCTCGGCTTGGCGTTGCTCTGGGTCGTCGCTCCGAGCGCGCGGGCAGTCACTCCTCAAGCGGCCGCTCAGCAGCCTTCCGCGGCGCCCGCGACGCCCGCGCTGCCACCCACGCCCGAGCCCAGTCCGCCTCCCGCCGCCGCGGAGGTTCCGCCAAGCACGCCCACGCCTACACCGACCGCGACCATTTTACCGGCAGCACGACCGGCGCCCGCAAAACCCCGAGTTCATGCTGCACTCAACTCACCGAAGGCGCCCGGGAATTCGAGCGGCACCACATCTTCGACCGCTCACAAGGCTAGCCCTGACATGGGCTTTTAGTTACTAGGTTAGTAAGCTTTTCACCCAGCGAAAGCTGGCTTATCACGAGGACACCATGACCATTCGCTTGCATTCTCATTCGCCCCTCGCCACAGCGTGGCTGTCGGGGGCGCTCGTGTTTGGTGCGGTGAGCTCGAGCTCGGCGCAGGACTCGCAAGCGGAGAACGTCGCGGCGGCGCGCAGCCTCGGCATTCAAGGCGTCCAGCTCGCCGACGCGGGCAAGTGTCCGGAAGCGATCGAAAAACTCGAGCGCGCCGAATCGCTCTACCACGCGCCGACGATTCTCGGCCGGCTCGGTGAGTGCCGCGTGAACGTCGGTCAAGTCGTGCAGGGCACCGAGGATCTGAATCGCGTCGTGCGCGAGGTGCTCCCTCCGAACGCGCCCAGAGCATTTCGCGACGCGCAGGATCGCGCGCAAAAAGTGCTCACGGCCGCAACGCCGAAAATCGCGCACCTGACCGTGAAGGTCGACCCACCAGACGCGAAACCGAATGTGACCGTCGGCGGTCGCGCGATCCCGGCAGCGTTGATCGGTATCGAACGGCCCACCGATCCGGGTTCCTTCGACGTGGTTGCCTCGGCTCCCGGCTATCTGAACGCGCAAACGACGGTCACGCTCACGGAGGGCGGACAGCAAGAGGTCACGCTCAAACTCGAAAAGGATCCGAACGCCGCGGTCGCTCCAGTGGGCGCAGCGCCCGGTGCGCAACCGGGACTGCCGGGCGCGCCAGGCCAGCCCGGCATGCCAGGCCAAGCAGCACTGCCCGCGGCGCCGGGCGGCGGCAAGACATTCGCCTATGTTGCCCTCGGCGTGGGAGCGGCGGGCATCGGCGTCGGCGCCGTCACGGGCTTGATGGCCATGAGCAAAGCCGGGGACTGCAAGAACAAGATCTGCAGTAGCCAAGACACACTCGACAGCGCCCAGAGCATGGCCACAATCTCGACCGTCGGCTTTGGGGTCGGCATCGTGGGGGTCGCGCTGGGCACCATCTTGCTCGTAACGGGCAAGAGCGAGCTGCCGAACGCGGGACAAGCAACGGCCAAGCGCGCCGCGCCGCCCAAATGGTCTATTGAGCCTTGGGTCGGCGTCAACGCCGCGGGCGTGACAGGAGCATTCCAATGAGCCGCATGATCGTTCGCACTCTGGTGGCCGCGAGCACGCTCGCCTTCGTCGGCGGCGGCTGCGCCACCGTGATCGGTCTCGACGACTACAAGGTCGGCGCGGGCGGCGCCTCGTTTGCCGGCAACTCGGGCACCAGTGGGGCGACCGGTGGCGGCGGCGCAACGGGCGGTGGCGGAGCAATCGGTGGCGGCGGCGCGACGGGCGGCGGCGGCGCAACGGGCGGCGGCGGCGCGACAGGCGGCGGCGGAGCAACGGGCGGCGGCGGCGCGACAGGCGGCGGCGGCGCAACGGGCGGCGACGGCGCGACAGGCGGCGGCGGCGCGGGCAGCGGCGGCGTGAGCGGTAGCGCGGGCAAGAGCGGCGGCGGCGGCATGAGCGGCAGCGCGGGCAAAGGCGGCGGCGGCGCGACAGGCGGCGGCGGAGCAACGGGCGGCGGCGGCGCGGGCGGCGGGACTGCCGGCTCGACCGGCGCCGTGGGTTGCAACGGCATGCCGTTCACGCCCAACATGCAGGTCATCCGCTCTTGCATCTTGCGGGCGAGTTGCACTCCGTTCGATCCATATCGCACGATCTCCGACTGCGTCTCTCGCAACGATCAAAAGGCGTTTACGGACGAGACTTGCACTGCGAACGCCCAAACCTGTGCTGACTACGGCACGTGCGAACACTTCTATCTGATTCAGGACACGACGTCGTGCGCCGGAGCGAAGGCAGACACTCATTTCTGCCAGAATGGCAACGCCTATTTCTGCGACGGAGACTATCCGTACTACCACAACTGCGCGGGATCAGGCTGCGTGATTGATCCGAACGGCTATCCCGAATGCAAACTG
>DASYCR010000850.1:0-7926 GCA_036500095.1 Polyangiaceae bacterium | reverse complement strand
AAACTCGAGCTGCTCGAGTTCATTCGGATCGACGATCGGCTCGATCGGGTTGCCGGCTTCGGAATCGTGCGAAGGGGGCGGCGAGCTCAGAGCGACCGGAGCAGGCGCCGTTGCCGCCGCGGATGCCCGCGGCGTCACGAGCGGTGGCCGTGGCTCGTGTGGGCGGGGTCCTAGCTGACAAGCCCACGCCAGTAGGGCCGAGCTCAAGCCGATTCGTAGGCTCGTTCGCGACGCGGGCACGCGGTGTACGCTAACACGAGCGCGGGGCGCGCTACGTCGGTCGGCGGCGCACTGGTTGCTGCGAGAGCGGCTTTACCCCGGTCGCGCGGGTGCTCGACGCGGTCTACGGTCACCCCGACAATAGGTAGTGCAAGCGCCCCACGATCACGTCGAGCGCTTGCGCGTTTTGGCCGCCTTCGGGCACGATCAAATGCGCGAAGCGCTTGCTCGGCGCGACGTGCAAGAGGTGCATCGGGCGCACGCTCTCGTAATACTGATGCTCCACGGACTGAATGTCGCGATCGCGGTCGACCAGATCGCGGCGGATGCGGCGCATCAGCCGGATGTCGTCGTCCGTGTCGACGTACAGGCGTAGGTCGAAACGGTCGCGCAGGGCGGGCACGGCGAAGAGCAGGATGCCCTCCACGACCACCACGCGGCGTGAGGCGCGCGCGGTGGTTTGCCGCCTGCGCGTGTGGGTAGCAAAGTCGTACTGCGGGCACTCCACGCTGCGGCCCGCGCGGAGCTCGTCGAGGTGCGCGGCGAGCAACGCGTTGTCGAGAGCGGACGGTTCGTCGTAGTTGACGTTCTCGCGCTCGTCGGCTGATAAGCCCGAGCGATCGAGGTAGTACCAGTCGTGGGAAATCAGCACCGCGGCGTCGCCGAGCTCTTCGCTGATCTTATCGGCTAGCGTGGTTTTACCGCTGCCGGTGCCCCCCGCGATGCCGATCAGCAGCGGCGCGGAAGCGCTGCTCCCGAAAAAGCTCGAGCCTGCTGGGCGCTCGGAGGGAGAGGACACCGCCACACTATAGCTTGTCCTCGGTAGGCAGATGATGGAATGGTGACGGATCAGTGACCGATACGTGGACGGTTTTCTTCGCTTTCTTCGTGGCTGTGATCGCTTTGGCCGGCATGCTGCGGCTCGTGCCTCGCGCTCCCCGCTCGCGCGTTCGCCGCGCAGTGATCTTGCTCGGGCTCTACGGTGTGTGCGCGGCCGCCGAGTTCGCGAGTCATTGGCTTCACTCGCGCCCGTTGAGCGAGGTGCTGCACGCGTCGGCGGAGCTCTTTCAGGTGCTGCTCGGGATCAATCTCGGGGCGCTGCTGCTGTTCGATCTGCTCTTGCGCGCGGCTCGTCTGCCGGTGCCGGACATCTTGTACGACGTCTTGCTCGGAGCAGGTTACCTGGTCGCGGTGGCCTGGGTCATGCGCCACGCGGGCGTGAACCTGGCCGGCGTGGTCGCCACTTCCGCCGTAGCTACGGCCGTGATCGGCCTCTCGCTGCAAGCGACGCTCGGCAACGTCGTGGGCGGCCTCTCGCTCCAGCTCGATGACTCGATTCACCCGGGTGATTGGATCGAGCTCGAGAACAAGACACAGGGGCTGATCAAGGAAATTCACTGGCGCCACACGGTGGTCGAGACGCGCGATTGGGACACGCTGATCGTGCCGAACTCGCAGCTCGTGGGGCAGACCATCAAGGTGCTCGGTCGGCGTACGGGCCAACCGGTGCAACACCGCATGTGGGTCTACTTCAACGTGGATTTTCGCTTCGCGCCGAGCGACGTGATGCGCATCGTGGACGACGCGCTGTGGGGCGCGCCGATCGAGGGCGCAGCCGCGGAGCCCAAGCCGCATTGCATCTGTTACGATTTCGCGCGCGACGGCCGCGACAGCCTCGGCTACTACGCCGTGCGCTACTGGCTCACCGATTTGGCGCGCGACGATCCGACGAGCTCGCGCGTCCGAGAGCGCATTTACGCCGCGTTGCGGCGCGCCGAGGTACCACTGGCGATCCCGGCCACGGCGGTGTTCTTGTCGAAGGACGATCCGGAGCGCACGGAGCGCAAGAAGGCCAAGATCGTCGGCTCCAAGCTGGCGGCGCTCGAGGCGGTCGACTTATTTTCCGAGCTTTCGGCGGAAGAGAAGACGCAGCTCGCGAGCTCGGCGCGCCTCTCACCGTTCAGTCGCAGCGAGGTGATCACGCGGCAGGGCGCGCAAGCGCATTGGCTGTACGTGCTGCTCAAGGGTCGAGCCAGCGTGCGCCTCGCGGCGGATGGCAGCGAGCGTGAAGTGGCCACGCTCGAGGCGCCGAGCTTCTTCGGCGAAATGGCGCTCATGACCGGGCAGCCGCGCGAGGCCACCGTGATCGCGGAAACCGACGTGGATTGCCTGCGCGTGGATCGCCACGACTTCGAGGGCATCTTGAAGAAGCGGCCCGAGATGGCCAAAGAGATCTCGCACATCCTGGCCGAGCGGCGAGTGGGTCTGCTCGCCGCTCGCGACGGACTCGATGAAGCCGCCAGGTCCGTACGCATCACGAGCGAGACCACGCGCATCCTGGGCGCCATCCGTGAATTTTTCGCGCTCGAGTGACAGGCTGGCGGGCGCGTCAGAAGAGTCTCCTGACGGCCGACGCGGCGCCCGCTCCGCACAGTTAAGCACCTTTACACGGCGCGTTTCCGGCCCCACGCATGGGCGCGGCGCATGTGGGATACTTTTCTGCCCCGAAACTGCTGAGTCGAGACTCCGCATGCTATGTTACCGGTCTTGTTCTTCGGAGACTAACGAGTGATGTGGCGAAAAGTAAGCGCACTGGTGGTGATGGGCTGGGCGGCAGGCTGCGCCGTCGCTGAGAACGGGGTCAACGGTGGCGGACACGACGAGGGTGGCGCGGCCGGCGTCAGCGGCATGAGCGGCGCATCCGGCAGTGGCAACCCGTTCGGTGGGTCGAGCGGCAACGGGACGAGCGGCAGCGGAACCAGCGGTAGCGGCACGAGCGGTAGCGGCACGGCCGGCAGCGGCACGGCCGGCAGCGGCACGGCCGGCAATGGCACCAGTGGTAGCGGCGCGGGTGGCAGCGGGACGAGCGGCAGCGGTGGGAGCGGCACGTCGGGCAGTGCACCCTTCGGCGGCGCTGGCGGCGTGAGTGGCAGCGCGGGCGCGCCTCCGTTTGGCGGCTCTGCAGGCATGTCCGGCTCGGGTGCTGGTGGCGCGGCGGGCAAGGGCGGCACCGGTGGCAAGGGCGGCACGTCAGCGGGCGGTGCGGGTAGTGGCGGCACGTCTGCCGGCGGTACGTCGGGCAAGGGCGGTACTTCGGCGGGCGGTACTTCCGCGGGCGGCACTTCCGCGGGCGGCACTTCCGCGGGTGGAACGTCAGCTGGAGCTGGCGGGTCGGGTGGGACGGCAGCGCCAGGGAAATGCAAGGACGGCACGACCGCCACGGACTTGCCCATCCCGCCGGGTGATGCGACCCATTCCGGCCCCTTGCCAATGGCGGGTGGTTGCTTTCGAGTCAAGGATCCACATTTCGGCACCCTGGCTTGCTCGAGTTGGGATCCAACAACGCGTACGATCACCCTCAACGGTACCGCCATTACCGGCTGCGCCAGCTCCCAAGGCTCTCAAGGACCGTTCACAGCGGCCGCAGCCGATGGCTATGACTATTTCGAGGTCGGCGCGGGCAACAACACCTACGCGGCGTTCTACTGGTTTTAGTACTTACTCCGCGCTCGTCTCGCTCAGCGCTTCATCCACCAGTCGGCGGATCTCGTCGAGCTTCGGATCTTTCGGTTTCGGCGTGCGCTCGGGGCGCGGCGTAAGCGTGGCGAGCTCGGCCTCCAGCGCGTTGAGCGTAGCGTGCGGGTCGAGCTCGTCGGTGCGCGCGGATTTGCCGCCGAATAGCCGAGAAAGCAAGGACCCGCTCTGTTTGAGCTCGAACTCGCCGCGCGCCACGCGACCGCGATCGCGCGCGAGCACGCTCGTGAGCTTGCGATTCGAGTCGATCAGCGCCCAGGCTTCGTCGAATGCTTCACGCTGCGTGACGGACAAGTGCTTGCCGGCGGCGCGCGGCGAGTGCTCGCCGAGCGCGACGAACAGCGCGAACGGGATCGCGAGCTCGCTCGGCCCGAGCGCGGTCACGCGCGCGACCGAGGGGCCGCCGCAGGACTTGCGATAGATGTAAGAGCCCTCGAGCGCGAGCGCGCCGAAGCCGAGCGCGACCGCGCCGAGATCCACGGCGGCCTCGGCGTCCAGATCGGTGGGCGTCTGGTCGGCCTCGCGCAGGGCGGCCAGCGTGACGCCGCGCACGAGTGAGGTCGTGAGCACGACGGGCTGAGTCAACTCGGTCACGGACAGGTTGAGCAGCCAGCTGTCGCCGCCGTCGCTCAAGCGCTCGCTCGGCATGTCCGTCGGCTCAGAGCTCGCGCTCGGGCCGCAGCTACCGCATGCGCCGCTGCCGCAGCTCGCGTCGTCCACGCCGAACACGCGCGCGCTGATGGCCATGTCGGACAGGCCCGCGTGGTCTTGCACGCGCTCGAGGAGCCGCTGCACGCTGCCGGCGTCACCCGTGAACAAATCAGGGAAAAACTCGGCGGTAGGCAGCACGAGCGGTCGCTCACGCGCGAGCTCGCCGAGGCAGTCCAAGACGCGCGCGTAACCAGCGATGAGCGCGCGCTGCACGCCGAGCTCGGGAAGCTCCATTCCCCAAGAATATCAGACCTTGCCGTCACGGGCGAATCGTTCAAACTGCGCGGAAATGCGCCGGCCCACGGTGGTTCTGTTCGACATCGACGGCACGCTCGTCACGACCGCGGGCGCGGGACGGCGTGCCGTCAATCGCACGTTCGACGCGCTGTATGCGCGCCCGGACGCCTGCGAAAACATGCGCTTCGACGGCATGACCGACCGCATGATCATCCGGCGGGGCATGGCTACCATCGGCATTGAGCCGAGCGAGCAGGCCATGAACACGTGGCTCGACGCGTACGTCGGCATGCTCAGTGACGAGATCGCCCTGCTCGATACGGGGGCGCTGCGCGCACACGCCGGGATGGAAGCCGCCGTGCTCGCGGCGCACGCGGCGGGCATGGCGGTCGGGCTCGGTACCGGTAACGTCCGCGCAGGCGCCCGGCTGAAGCTCGAGCGGGTCGGCCTGTTCCAGCATTTTGCTTTCGGGGGGTTCGGCTGCGACGCCGAGCCGCGTGCGGACGTCATCCGGATTGGCGCCGAGCGCGGCGCGGCCTCGCTCGCGGTGCCGGTCGCTGAATGCCGCGTGGTCGTGATTGGCGATACGCCGAACGACATCGCGGCCGCCCAAGCCATCGGCGCGGAGTGCATCGGAGTCGGCACCGGCAGCTTTTCTGCCGAAGCTCTGCTCGAGCGGGGGGCCAGTACGGCCTTCCCAGATTTTACCGCACAGGGTGCACTCGAGGCCCTGCTGACCCCCTGATTTTAGCTTCCGGAACCGGTTCCGGACACGCCCCCGTTTTGAAGGTCGTTGAACCCAATCCCGGCCATGGTATTAGGCAGCACATGAAAATTCTCGCCTCCTCGGCCGAGGTATCGGCCTGGTCGCGTGCACTGTCCGGGTCGCTCGTCGTCTCGCTCTGCGCGCTTGGTTTGTCCTTCTCCGCTTGCACGAAGTCGGAGGACACGGGTGGCGGCATGGGCGCAGCGACGCCCGCCGCACCACCTGAGACCCCGCGCGCATCGTCTCAGCCCGATCCGGGCGACGACGGTCCGCTCACGGATCCGCCCGCGCCGCCGAAGGCCACCGGCAATCCGCTGCAAGGTTTGAAGCTGTGGGTCGATCCGCAGAACAACGCCAAGCTTCGCGCCAACGGCATCCGCGGCAAGTCCCCGGACAAGGCGGCGATCCTCGACAAGATCGGCAATCAACCGCAAGCGCTCTGGCTCGGTGAGTGGAACACCAACATCTACCGCACCGCGGCCTTCAATGTGCAAAAGGCCAAGGACGAGGGAGCCGTCGCGCAATTCGTCGCCTACAACGTGCCCCACCGCGACTGCGGTCAGCAATCGGCAGGCGGCTTGAAGACCGGCGACATGTATCGCCACTGGATCCGCCGTTTCGCGGCCGGCATCGGGCAGGAGCCGGTGATCGTCGTGCTCGAGCCCGACGCGATCCCGCTGCTCGAGAAGGCGAACTGCCTGAGCAAGGAGCAGCAAGACGAGCGCCTCGCGTTGATCAAGGACGCGATGCGCGTCTTGCGCCAAAATCCCAAAGCCGTCGTCTACCTGGACGCCGGACACGCTCACTGGGATCCCGCGGAGACGTTCGCGCCGCGCCTGGTCAAGGCGGGCGTCGCCGAGGCGCACGGCTTCGCGCTCAACACCTCCAACTACGTCTCCACCGACGAAAACATCGCGTTCGGCAAGAAGCTCTCCAAGCTTCTCGGCGGCTCGACGCACTTCATCATCGACACCAGCCGCAACGGTAACGGCTCCACGCCCGACAACCAGTGGTGCAACCCGCCGGGCCGCAAGCTCGGCAAGGCCCCCACGCTCGACACGGGTGACCCGTTGATCGACGGCTTCCTCTGGATGAAGCGTCCGGGTGAGTCGGACGGCGCGGACTCGCCCGGCCAAGACTGCCACGGCGGACCCAAGGCCGGCGTGTTCTGGGAAGAGCAAGCCATCGAAATGGCGAAGTAGGCCGTCCTCGCCGATCTTGCCCGGGGGCTGTGCCTCGGCTGCGGTCCGATGCTCGCGTACAATCGTACGCTCCGCTTCGGTCCTCGCCTCGGCTGCGCCCGCGGGCAAGCTTGACGAGGACTGTGACAAGAGAGTTGGTCGCCTCGGAGCAGCTCGCTTGCGCAGGTCCTGTTCGGCTCTGCAACAAAAATCCCGGGGTGCCGGGGCAGGGCCCCGCAAGTGGACTTGGCAGACTTGGCACGGTCAGATCACGATCTGCCACTGAGGCCAAGACCCAGGAAATCCGGCAGAACCGGCGCCGACTGGCCTCATGTTGGCAAGCGATGCGAGGCGGCTTTGCGGAGGGACTCCGCAAGAACAAAACCCAAACTTAGCGACAGTCTTTTTCAAACACAGCTTGTTGCTTGGACGCGCTGTCCACCGAAGAGCGGAAGCTCGTGAGCATCGCGGGGCTATCGGTGTGGAGATCCGGCAATGCTGCGGTGATGATTTGGCGCGCTTTTTCGGCGCTGTCCCAGGTCACGGAGGGCGTCATGAACGAGCTCTCGAGCGTTTCAGCTTTCTTTTCGACGTCCGTCCAGCCGGGCACGTCTACGCCCTCGAGCTTGCGGTGCGTCGCTTCGGCGCGTAAGCCGCCCCAGGTCTTGTACAGCTCGTTGCGCTCCTTTTCACATTGCGCCTGATCTTTGCAACCGATCAAGAGCGAGACGAGCATCGGAATGACGATAACGAAGCGATCCATGATGACCTCCTCATTCGTTAAAGTGCCTTTGACCGCTGTGGCTGGGCCTAGTGTACTCCTCGACTCGCCGAGGGGCTATCTGGGCTATTTTCCCGCGGCCAAGTAGGCGCGCCAGCCGCCGTATTGGGAGATGTCGGTCGCGGCCCCGAGCGCGAACGGCTCGCACAAAAAGCCGTGCACGCTCTGCCCGTCGTCGAGCACGAGCGTGCCGATCACGAGCGGCGACGGCACGCCCTGCATGAAGCGGCCGAACGCCTCGGGTGTGAGCTGCCACACCTCCACCTCGATCGCGACGCCGCCGGTCAGCACCCGCTCGAGGCCGGGCTTCGGCGGTACGGTGCCTTGTAGCGCATACAGCCGGTATTCGGGCGCGGTCTTGCAGGCGCGCACGAGCGTCGCGCCGAGGCTCGTCAGTTGATGATTCAGAGGCTGGCCGGACAAGTGCGCGCCGACGACGGCGAGGGACATGCCTTGCATGGGGGACGTTGCTTTTTTCGCGGACTCGCCGGGTGTTG